>JBBQDY010000544.1:0-2040 GCA_038320155.1 Cytophagales bacterium | reverse complement strand
TCAATCCTATTTTTGAGTTGTGAAGCTGAAAGCACTCTTATATATACTATTCCTTTTCATAGGCATTAGCGCTGTGGCAACAGCGCAAACCTGCAATTTATCGATTCGAGGTAAGGTGATTCATCTGGAAAATAATGAGCCAATCGAAGCCGCATATATATGGGTGGTGGAAGCAGCGCAAGGCGCAGTATCAGACCAATCAGGGAATTTCAACCTGAAAAATCTCTGTACCGGAACCTACGCAATTACCATTCAATACCTCGGACATCGAGAAATCAAAGACACGATAGTACTTAGAGATAATTCATTTAATAAGACCTATCGCCTAGAGGAAGAATCTTTCAATCTGAGTGGAGTGGAAATTCATGGACATCGTGATGCGGTGCAAACAACCACGGCGGTCACGGCTCTTTACGGAGATGCATTAATGGAAGCTAGAGGTGAAAATCTCGGGGAAAGCCTAAAACGAATCGCTGGAGTGACCACTTTCAGCACCGGAAATACGATATCCAAGCCGGTGATTCATGGCATGCACAGCAATCGAATCATGATTCTCAATAATGGAATCCGATTGGAAGGACAGCAATGGGGCGCAGAACATGCACCGGAAATTGATCCGTTTCTTGCTGATGAAATCACCGTAATCAAAGGTGCAGAAACCGTTCGCTATGGACCTGAGGCAATGGGAGGCGTGATTTTGGTCAATCCTGCCCCACTTTTTACCAAAAAGCAAAGTCTTACCGAGCTGAATTTACTGGGAGGATCTAATGGTCAAATGGGTAATATTGCCTTGTCCCATAGTGCGGGTTCGGGCAAAATTAAAGGCCTGGGGTACCGAGTTCAGGGATCCGCCAAAAGAGCAGGCAATGTCAAATCCCCTGATTATTACCAAAATAATACAGGAATGAGCGAGTTGAATTTCTCAGGCTCACTTGGATATAGCAGTTCCAAACTGGGAATTGAGACATATTACAGCTTTTTCAATACTTCGCTTGGGATTTTGAGGGATGCACATACTGGAAATCTTTCAGATTTGGAAAAGATCATCGAAAATGGTCAACCTTTTACCGAAGGCTCATTTACTTACGAGATAGATAATCCGAAGCAGGTAGTTTACCACCATCTGGCAAAACTCAAATCACATTACCACCTGAATGAAAATTGGAAGCTCAATGCTCAATATGGCTTTCAGTTGAATCTGAGAGAAGAATATGACCGAAGAAGAGGTGATCAAAATGATAAACCGAGCTTGGACCTAAAGCTCTTTACCAACACGCTGGACTTATATTTAGATCACACTCATAAAAATGAGTTCAGTGGCACTTGGGGAGTAAATCTGATTCATCAAGCCAACTCAAATGTTCCTGGAACAGGCGTCACTCCCTTGATCCCTAACTATGACATGTTTAATCTTGGATTCTACCTATTGGAAAAATACTCAAAAGGTCCCTTGGAAGTAGAAGCAGGACTTCGATTTGACCTCAGGTCAGTTCAAACAGCAAGATTCATCAACAATGAGCTTCAAGAATCAGATTTGGACTATCAGAATTTCTCAGCCTTTATCGGAGGCTTGTTACAAATCAATCCTAGAATTTCCCTCAGTTCCAATTTGGGTTCGGCTTGGCGTCCGCCAAATGTAAATGAGTTATTCAGCCAAGGACTTCACCATGGCGCTGCAGCTATTGAAATTGGTGATGCAACCCTCTCTTCCGAAAAATCCTTTAAATGGATCAATGAACTCGGCTACGATCATAAAAATCTTCACTTGGAAGTCACTGGGTATGCAAACCAGATAAACAATTACATCTACATAAATCCTACCGGTGAAACTGTAGTCAGTCTAAGAGGAACCTTTAATGTCTATGAATACCTCCAAGCCACCGCATTATTCTATGGATTTGACGTTGCTGGAAGCTATCAGTTTACCGATCGCATCAGCACTTATGCCAAAGGATCGATCATTAGAGCAAAGAATACAGATGAAAATAACTACTTCCCATTTATCCCTTCAGATCGAATGGATTGGGGAATCGCCTATAA
>JBBQDY010000543.1:0-2041 GCA_038320155.1 Cytophagales bacterium | reverse complement strand
TAGGCAGTCAGGTCTGTATCCACTTTTTTTACAAAAGGAA
This sequence comes from Cytophagales bacterium, assembly GCA_038320155.1. Classification (GTDB taxonomy): domain Bacteria; phylum Bacteroidota; class Bacteroidia; order Cytophagales; family Cyclobacteriaceae; genus Algoriphagus. The sequence goes on along the minus strand of JBBQDY010000543.1, from coordinate 2,001 downwards.
CCTTATTGTATCGCGTCGTTGCATCTTCCCAATATTTGGTTGCGTCCACTTTTTTTAGACTTCGGTCGATTACTGGCGAAAAGACATTAGTCAAACTATCACTAGTGGTTTTGGAGAAATACTGGGTGGCAGCATTGTTTTCTCCCAAAAGTATATTCCTGACATCTTGAATGGTCATTTGCTTGACCGCACTTTGGAAAATCGGTTTGGCCTGTATCGCGGCATCTTCTGCAGCTCGATTGACACTGACTACGACTTGATCTACCATTGAGCCCAAGCCTATTGATCGAAGTGTATTTTCTATTTGCTTTGCTTCCGGCGGAAAAAGGATTTTTACATCCAGATTAGTTAAGTAGCCATCTTTCAGGTTAAGCCGTTCGGAGCTTATTCCTGTTGCTTGTTGCAGGGCTTCCTTCAGTGCTGAGTTGATTTCTGTATTTGTTGGTGTCAGGAGGGACTGCGACATGGCATCCGCAATCTGAGTGACTGTGGCACATCCGCTAAGTAGCAGGTAGCTAGACAAAGTAAAGACTTGTGTAATTCGTTTGAACATGGTTTTTTAGATAGGGTAATTCAGAATGTTTTTTGTTTCAGTATAACCTACGCAAGGTATGTTAAAAAGGATGAGCGCTGATCCCAATGGATTTTATTCGGATGAGCTTGATATAGCCCTTGGTTGATCATTTTTCATATACACGGTGAGTTTTTCAGTTCAAAATAGAAGCAATTTTTACCAGAATTATGTTCCTATTCTGGTTAGCGATGAATTATTTATCCTGCAAATTTTCTAATAAGTGGTATTATCATTAGAAAAATGATAATTTATCAAATCAATTCATGCAAATACCTTAATCAAATGAATCTTAGACTCAATTCGGAATTTGGAACACTCAAGTCGGTTTTGATGCATCGCCCAGGAATGGAAATCGATCGACTTACCCCGTATAATAAAGAGTATTTGCTTTTTGATGATGTGCCTTATTTAGAAGCTTTGCAGCGTGAGCATGACACCTTTTCTAATCTAATCAAATCCAGTACTGGGGCGATGGTTTATCAGCTGAGAGAGTTGTTGATTCGAGTTCTATATGATCAGCAGATTCTCCTGAAATTGATGCAAAATGCGCTTCAAAGATCTGGATTGGCTCATTTGGCGGAGGCGATATTGGAGCGCTATTCTACTGCAGAATGCGCAATTATTTTAACTGGTGGTCTGAAAATTCATGAATTGAAGCGAAAGATTCCAAATCTGAATCCCGGTGAATTGATGGATTATGCATTTGCGATTTCGCCTTGCCCGAACTTGTATTTCCAACGGGATCCGATGGCCGTCACTCCGGGTGGAATTATTTTTTCCAGTATGAAAATGGAAGGCCGACAGCGTGAAGCTGATTTGCTTCGGACTATTTTCGAAAATCATCCTGACTTCAAAGACAACATCAACAAGCTTTATCCGGCAGAAGGAATGCATAGCCCACCGAGCATCGAAGGTGGAGATATCATTATTCTATCCAATAAAGCCGTAGCCATCGGCAACTCTGAGCGCACCGATGAGAAGGCAATTTACCATGCAGCAAAAGCTTTGCTTGGCGAAGGAACGGTCGAGCGGGTTTATGAAGTGCATCTTCCCCAAAAGAGGCAATACATGCATTTGGACACCGTTTTCACGATTCTGGATGAGAATCTGGCTTTGACTTATCCGGATGCGCTTAATGCTGTTTTGCAGACTTCGCTTTATACTTTGAAGGAAATTAGAGACGATAAAGTCATCATTAAGCGAGAGGTATTGAAAGAATCTTTGCTGACGATTCTGGAAAGAGAAATTCCTCATTTGGAAATCTTGCATACAGCAGACGGCAATCCTGATTATGCGATGCGGGAGCAATGGTTTGATGGAGCGAATGTCTTTGCAATTGGACCCCGGCGGGTGATCTCTTACAATCGAAACATCCATACCAACCGGGCGCTCCGCGAAATGGGCGTGGAAGTTTTAGAGATTCCATC
>JBBQDY010000542.1:0-2047 GCA_038320155.1 Cytophagales bacterium | reverse complement strand
TGGATTTTTTAGATGGGCAGGCTGTAGATGTGATCCTTACCGATCTTAATATGCCCATACTTGATGGATTTGGGGTATTGGCAGCAGTCAAGAAAAAATTTCCAAAGATCAAAGTAGTCGTCCTGTCCATGTACGATGAGGAAAAAATATACAAACAAGCCATTAATGGCGGGGCAGATGCTTTTATTCTAAAAGATGCTGATCCCGATGAATTGATCTTTACGATCCACGAAGTCAATGAAGGAAGGTATGTGCACAACTTCGAGAAAGTAAAAAAGCAGACTACCCAAGCAGTTTACTTTGATAGTTTCCGGGCAAAATATAGACTTTCACGAAGGGAAACAGAAATCATCAGTCTGATAAAGGATGGCGTCCAAAACAAAGAAATAGCTGAAACACTCAGTCTAAGCCAGCAGACTATTGAGACCCATCGGAAGAATATCCATGTCAAACTTGGTGTGACTTCCAGAATAGAATTGGTGAACAAAGCTTACGAAATGAACCTATGAATACCCCTATTCGAACAGCTATCGTGGGTTTTGGCTCAGTCGCTGAGAAAATGCATGCGCCGCTAATCGACGTTTGTGACATGCTGCTCCTGACTGCTGTCGTAGAGCGTAACGGCACCAAATGTCAAGATAAGTATCCCGGAGTTCAGACTTTCCGAAGTTTGGAAGCCTTACTGGAAGCTGATATCGCAGAGCTAATTGTGATCACCACGCCGAATGAGTTTCACTTTCCAATGGCCAAGCAATGCCTGGAGGCGGGTAAACATGTGGTGGTGGATAAACCCATCACTGTTTTTTCTCATGAGGCAGAAGAGTTGAATCGAATAGCTCAGGGAAGAAATTTAGTTTTGAGTGTGTTTCATAATCGACGGTTTGATGGAGATGTCTTGACGATTCAGAAACTGATTTCTGAAAACACCTTGGGTGAAATCGTTTATTTAGAATCGCATTTTGATCGATTCAGACCAGATATCACTGAGAACTGGCGCGAGAAGGATGTTCCTGGAAACGGGATTACCTATGATTTGGGTGTTCATCTGATTGATCAAATCGTACTCTTTTTTGGCTCGCCAAATTGGATCCAGGCCGATATTCGAAAACAGCGAACCGGGGCGATAGCAGACGATTATTTTGACATTCAGTTAGATTTTGGTTCGCTAAAGGCTCGGACTACTGCCAGTGTTTTGTCAGCATCACCTACCCCGAGATTTTTGATTCAGGGGAAAAAAGGAGCTTACCTCAAATATGGACTGGATGTCCAAGAGGCAAAGTTTAAAGCTGGTCAGACTCCGGAAGGCAAGGATTGGGGAGTGGAGCCTGAGGAGAAATGGGGGGAGATTTTCTCCGGCGATAGTAAAAAGTCATTCCCAACCGAAAATGGGAATTATCGAATTTTTTATCAAAATATTGCTGGGAGTATTTTAGGAAAAGAAAATCTCTTAGTAACCATTCCTCAGACTATAAGCGTGTTGAAAATTATAGAAGCCGCATTTGAAGGCACGGAGCAGGGAAAAAGAATTTCTAAAGAAGAGGGAGGCTGGTAAGGTTTTAAATCTGGCACTTTTTTAGAGTTAGGAGTTAGAAATAACTCAAATTACCATGAAAAAAGTATTCTTATTCGCATTTGCTCTTTTTGCATTTATTTCGATTTCTCAAGCTCAAGTTTCTGTAGGGATCAATTTCCAGAGTTCTGAAACTTTTATCACCGTAGGTACTGACACGGATAAAGAGTTATTTGGAGAAGCAAGACTTGGCCTCCGTCGCGACATTGGACTAGAATTGATGGGAGGCTATAACTTCATACGGAAAAGTGAAGTCAATGCTTATGTAGGTTTAGGATTGGGCTTATTAGGAGATGACCGCCACAAGGGTCGTGACGACCATAATGATATATATGTTGCTATTCCTTTTGGTGTTTTGATCAAACCATTAAGCACTAAGAATTTTGGGTTTTTAATAGAAGCGGCACCTGTATTTGGAGATCACTCGGATAGTTACCTCAGAGGAGGAATCGGAGTGAAATATACCTTCAGATAAAA
>JBBQDY010000541.1:0-2047 GCA_038320155.1 Cytophagales bacterium | reverse complement strand
AATAATCCCAAACAGGCAATCAAAATTGAAATACCGGTCAAGACTTGAAGCAGATTCGCCATTTTCATTTCGGACTCATACACTTTTCCAAAATCCTCATCCAAGAAGCTGTAATTCATCGGCACTCTTGGCTCAAATTGCTTCCAAGCTACCTTTAATTCATCCACTGCTGTCTGGATATTTCCCCCTTCAACTTTCACTGAAATGTAATCCCGAAGAAAATAATCATGCATGTACTCGATCACCAGCGGCTTGATTTCATTTCGAAACGACTCAAAATTGAAATCCTCTACTAAGCCAATGACTTCCAGCGTAGCCTCGTTAGGTTCTCCAGAATTTTTGACAATCACCTGACCGATGGGATCCTCGGTTATGCCAAGTTGCTTCGCTGCCATTTCATTGATGACTATCTTATTTTGGTCAGCACCCGGTATTTCTCCAAAGTTTCTCCCTTCTAATAAGTTGAAGTGATAGGTATCCAAATAGGATTCATCCACTTCGTACCAATTCATTCCTTCTTTCAAATTATTTGTCGGAAGATTGAATGAACGGATTTGAAATTTGCCTGACATGGGAATCCCTGTCGAAAAACTCATGGATTTCACATTCAAACTGGATACAAATTGTCCTTTAAAATCCTCCCGCTGGGCATTTTGAATTTCTCCATCGTTGTGAATAATCACCAGTTGTTCCTTTTCAAAGCCGGGATTCGAATTTTGGATAAAACTCATCTGACGCTGCACGAGTAGTGTACAGATGATTAGCGTAAGGGAAGTAGCAAACTGAAAAACCACCAATCCGTTGCGAAAATCATAATTGGTTTTTCCCTTTGTCAGCTGACGCTTGATGATCTGCAAAGGCTTAAAAGAGGAAAGATAAAAAGCCGGATAAAAACCTGACAGTAGCGTCAACAGGACAATCAGGGCAGGAATCATCCAGAGAATCATCTTATTGCCAAGCATATTGAACTGAAGATTTTTCCCGGAAATTTCATTGAAAAGCCCATTCGAAAGTGTAACGATGATCAGTGATAGCCCCACGCTGATCACAACCAAAATCAAAGCTTCTGTGATAAATTGAAAAATCAACTGCGATTTCCGCGAACCCATTACTTTCCGCACTCCTACTTCCATGGATCGGATTCCAGCTTTGGCAGTAGCCAAATTCATAAAGTTGATACAGGCTAAAAGCAAAACAAAAGCAGCTACAATTGAGAAAATATAGATGTAGCTCTGGTAGCTATTTGCCTTATGCTCCCGAAGCAAATGCGAGTTCAGGTGGATATCCTGCACCGGCATTATTTTCAGATTATAACCAGAAGCCTCTTCTCCTGGATCTAGAGAAGAAGTAACATAACTAGCCACAAGTTGATCAAGTTTTTCAGCTACAACTTGCTGTTTGTTTGGAGGAAATCTGACATAAGTGTAAAGAATAGACCAGTCCCAGCTTTCCGTGTCAAAAATCTCAGCATTCATGCGAGGTTCATAAACCAGCATATCAAAATGGAAATGAGATTGCGACGGAATGTCCTCTATCACCGCAGAAATTTGCTTTAAATCCGGGTTATTGCTTCCCATTAAAATGGATTTCCCGACCATTTCAAAAGGAGTGATATCTCCAAAGTATTTATGCCCGAGACGTTTTGAAATCACTACATTTTTAGGATCAGCTAGCGCTTTCTCCTTATTTCCCGCTAACACATTGAGGTCAAAAACCTCAAAAAAGTTAGGCTCAGTGTAATAGACTTGGTCCTCTCGAAATACTAGTTCCCTATTCTGCCCAGATCCCGGCTGAATGGTGAAATCATTCCATTTCAAAAGTCTGGTGACAGCTTGCACTTCAGGAATATCTGCTTGGATTCTCGGCCCGAGAGAAGGCGGAGCTGTGGCATTGCCTCCAGTTGAATTGTCTCCAAAGTGAGAAGAAATCCGAAAGACTGATTCAGACTCAGGGTAAAAATCATCATAACTGACCTCATCCTGAATGAAAAGCATGATCATCAGAAAACCAGAAACGCCCAAAGTCAATCCAAGCATATTCAGTACCG
>JBBQDY010000540.1:0-2059 GCA_038320155.1 Cytophagales bacterium | reverse complement strand
GCACCCAACATATCATAGATTGGGTTGACAGCACTTTGCTGCAATCCGAAGCTGTATTGAATTCCAAAAAAACCAACATTCATGTTGATGATTTGGGAAAAGGAGAGTCTAGGTTTATTCATTTTGGGCGAGGGTCATTTTTGAAAGCAGCGATCAAAAATGATTCAAATTCATTTTCCCGATGTCTTCAGCTCTTAAAGTACAAAGTTTACTTAGCTTTCAAAGGGCTTTGAAATGCTTTAAAAGGCATTTATTTATGGAAATCGTTTGAAATTTAGGTTAGGGAAAAAGAATTTTCAGAGATGTTTTAATCTGACTGCCAAAAAAGTTTTTGGTATAAAATTTAATATGGGTATCCGCTTACTTGCACGTAGCCAAATTTAAAACTGATTTGCTTCCTAAAATCCCTCCCGATATTCGGGACAGGCTCTTGCCCCCTTTGAGAAAGGGGGAATTCGATCCAATTCCAAATCAAGATTTCGTTTTTGACGGGAACGTGCATCTATGAGGATAGATATGAAAATTTAAAAAGCCTTCCAGCTTTGGAATCCTTTCGTTTCCATCTTTACCAATAATACGTCGCCACTCATTGGGGATTCTTTCAACTGTGCTTCGCTTAAGTTTTCCTGAGCTGTGGTGATTAGCAACTGATCCAAATTTTTGCCACCAAAACAGCAAGAGGTGACATGAGGTACTGGAAGCTCGATTTTCTCTAGCAATTCTCCGGAATCCGGATTCCAGCGAAATACTCCTGATCCACCATAATGGGCCACCCAAAGCATCCCTTCTTTATCGATACACATGCCATCTGGAGTACCTAGCTCTTCGGGAACGGTAACGGCTATTTTTCTGAATTTTATTTCACCAGTCTCAAGCGAATAATCAAATGCTTTGATTTGTCGGGTTGGGCTATCTATGAAATAGAATGTTTCACTGTCTTCTGTCCAGACCATCCCATTAGAAATGGTAAGCTTGTCCAGTTTTTTGTCCACCCGATTCGGTTCGGAAATGCAATAAAGCGACCCAGCTCCTTCGGTGAATTTAGTACTTAAGGTTCCTATCCAGATTCTTCCTTTTGGGTCTACTTTTCCATCATTAAATCTATGAAGTGGAAGATCAGATTCTACTTCCAAAAGCCAAGTCAATTCTTCGGTTTCCAAATCGAAACTTGCGAGTTTTCGATCCAAGCCCAAGATTAATTTGCCATCTTTTCCTTCTAAAACCACGGCTAGTCGATGCGGGAACGTATAGGTTTTTGTATTTCCGGATTCAATGTGATGCTCGAAGAGTTTTCCATTTTCAATATCTACCCAGAAAAAACTCTGGCGCTCTAAGCTCCAATAAGGACTTTCGCCGAGCAAGCATTGAGCGGGGATGTTGGAGTAGGTATAGGTTTGCAATGTGCTTTGGATTGAAAGGGTTGAATGTCTAAAACCTTCGAGGTTTTGTAAACCGTAAAGGTTATCCGCAACGTCGTAAATCGTATATCTGAAATCGTAAATCAATTACGCCAATATTGCCCGATTTTCTTCTTCAAAAATCCAACACTTCTTGCCAATTGATCCATGCCATCCACTCCATCCTCTATACTGATCCAGGAGTCAAAACCTACGCGTTTTAGTTCGGTGAAAATCGCATCATAATCATTCATTCCCTGCCCGATTTCTCCATGGCTCAATCGCTTTGCATAGCCTACTGCTCCTCCTTCTTCTTTTCTCAGATCATCAATTGTTCCGTATTTGAGAAAACGGTCGCTTGCATGCATGGTCAAGACTCTTTCAGAAACATCATACAATAAATCCAGAGGATCTTCACCTGCCAAAAATGCGTTGCTGGGGTCGTAATTGACCCCGAAATTTGGATGATGAATGCTTTTGACAAGTTTGGTGAAAACGGCTCTCTTTTGAGCAAACTCAGGATATTCCCAAAAATCATCCTTGTAGTGATTTTCAATGATCAGGGTGATTCCCAGAGATTTCGCATAGGGGAGACATGCCTCAATACAATCCTTTGCCAATTTAATTCCTTCCTCAATTGACAATTCAGGACGGTATTGACC
>JBBQDY010000539.1:0-2063 GCA_038320155.1 Cytophagales bacterium | reverse complement strand
AGCCAAAACTTCCCCTCCTTTTCATATAAAGTGGGGTCATATCCCTCCTCTGGGAAGAATTCCTTCCCGCTTTCCCATTCATAGGGGAAATTTTTCGCACGATAGGAGTTGATTTTTCCCGCCACGGCGGATTCTGGGATTAAGAAATACTCGGCTTGAAATTGAAACAAGAAAGGGTAAGAAAGATGCCAAGCTTCATCGAGAACCACTTTCGCATCTACCAAAGTTGTCCCTTCTAGTTTTCCGCAGGAGATCTTTCCTCTACTACTTTTTTTGTCAAACTCCTCATAAAAAACATAGGTAGCTCCATCAGAATGGATTGGAAAAGGATCTGCCAAATAACTTTTAGACGCATTAGACGGAGTTAGGAAGGTGGGTTTTATCGTTTTCAGCGGAGAATCCTCAAAAAGAACCGGGCTATCCACCATGGCAATCTCCCAATGTGGCGGATTGAGAGTTTCATAGATCTTCCGCTTTAAGTTTCGGATCAGAAGATTTGCAAATAACTTCATCATCCTGAAAGTCCCCGGCGGACGAAGTAGCGGCCCAGAGGGATCGTCCGAACTTTTCTCCAAGGATGTCATCCATACTTCCTCCCCCTCAAGTTGGATTTGTTGAATGACCCGAGCTGGGAAAAATGCTGATTTCCAAAAAATTCGCTGGGCATTTCGATCTACGGAAAGTGGATCAGTCTGCGAAAAAGATTTATAAAGTACTTGTCCTTGATCCAGATTTTCCGTGAGTCGCTGCAGTACTGTTGCCGTCACTGACTTCCCATTCATGACTTCCCAAAAAGCCGGTGGTCCACCACGATAATATCCCGGATCGCCATGATGAAAAGAACAAACTCCCAGACGAGGTAAAGTCAGAATTTCCCCTCTTAAAATCCGAAAGCCCAAGCGAATAATCACATCGGGTCGGAGGGCTTTGATAAGTTCTAGATCCTCCACCTTAAAATAGTCAGAATACTTTTTCTGGATTGGGGATACTTCAAGGGTTGGCACATTCCAATTCGGAATTTCCCGAAGGTTTTTCCGGGCAAATGCATCCAGTTGATTTAAAAAAAGCTTTCGATCCAACCAGCGATAAGCCCGATAGATCCAAGGAGATTTAGTGCCACTGGTTTTCGGGTTTTGATTGATGACGCAAGCAATGATTTGCCCATAGCCGGTTTCATTCAGGCTTTTAACCAATTCAAACTGCCAAGCTTGAAGTGTGTAGGAGTCGAGGAGAAGGATAATTTTTAGTGGCACTTGGTTTTGGATCCTATGTCGAAAAAATAACATGGAGATATACTTTTGCTGGGGATTGTGGCATAATCGAATAATTTGAGATTGTTCAATACCGATCGTGCCTTTGGCACTCTATAAATATACTGGCTATGTAATCAAACCCAGAATTACATTCTGGGCTTTTACTGGCCTTGCCTTTGGCAAGGGTTCGGTAATCTCAGCAAGCTTCATTGCGCGAAAGGAGAAATCCGTTTCCACCCCAATTTACTTTAACAATCCCAAAGGAAAAACACATCAGATAATATGGATGTTCTTCGAAACAGATCTTTTGCCAAAGGCAAAACCGGTATCAGCCCCGAATGGAGCGCAGCGATATTCGGGGTTGTATGTGGGGCTGATGTCAAGGAGTGCCAAAGGCACGATCGGTATTTATTCTACCACAAATATTCAATCCCATACATATTTCAGATCATAATCAATTTCGTATTCCTCCAAAAATTTAATGTACTCCTCCTGAAATGTCATCGTACGATGATGCTCTTCTTGGTTTTGAATGTGCTTTTTGACAGTTTCTAGTTTTGATTGACTCACTGAGTACGCGCCATATCCTTTTTGCCAATGGAATTCCTTGGTGCCAATTCTAGTCATTTTATTTGAACTGGGAATTTTAATCTTTTGAATCATATCTGCTATTGTTAGTGTTCGCGGAAGCGTACATAGCCAATGTATATGATCTGGATTGGCGAAAATTTCTATGGTATAAATACCAAGATCGGAAGCCAAAGAAACGATGTAGGCCTGAAGAATTGGTTTTGTTTCCGGGGAAATGAA
>JBBQDY010000538.1:0-2067 GCA_038320155.1 Cytophagales bacterium | reverse complement strand
TGGTTTGGCTCGGGATTTTACCCGAACAGTCTATCAAAAGCATAGAGGAGGTAATTAGAATTAAAAAAAGCGGCTCGAAAGCCGCTTTTTTTATTATATGTGTATCCGCTTTTATGCCAGTAAGGGACCTACGGAAAATAGAATTTGCTAGAAACTCTCAATGAACGTGTCTTCGGTCCTTTTAATCATAGAAAATAAGGCTAATGGCATCATTCCGAATAATCATATTTTATTATAAACCATTATTCATTTTAATCAGATCTCGGATTTCTGTTAGAAGAAGTTCTTCTTTAGGCGGTGTTGGAGGTGGTGGAGAGGGCTTGGCCTCTTCTTTTCTATTTAAATTATTCATGACTCTGATGGCCATGAAAATTACAAATGCGACAATTAAAAAGTCGATCACATTTTGAATAAAAATACCGTAGTTCATAGTAACTGCAGCAATGGTTTCACCTGTTTCACTGATTGATTCTTCTTTCAAAATAATTCTAAATCGATCAAAATCTTTATTTCCCAGAAGTAGACCCATTGGCGGCATGATGATGTCATTTACAAACGAAGTGACAATTTTGCCGAAGGCTACACCGATAATCACACCTACTGCTAGGTCGACCACGTTACCTTTGACGGCAAATTCTTTAAACTCTTTTAGTACTCTCATAAGGTTAAGGTTGATTGGTTGCGGTCAATTTATCTAGGTTGTTGATTTTCTATATGAATATTTCAAAAATTAATTTCTTATACAAACCTCTTTTGAAAACTTTAGCTGTGCACTGGAAGTTTGAAGGGTTTTCAATTCATAATTAAGATATCATCAAAGTCCCGAGCGGGAATTTGATTAACATTGTCTCCGCAATTACTTAGAAAAATGAAACCACCTGTTGCAAAAAAAATAGCCAAAATACTTGAGATTCACGGACACGAGCGAACTGACCAATACTATTGGATGAATAATCGAGAGAATCCTGAAGTCATTGACTACTTAAATCTCGAAAATCAATACCTCGACGAAGTTCTGACCGAAACCAAGGATTTTCAATCCAAGCTATTTGAGGAAATGAAAGGACGGATCAAAGAAGATGATCAAAGTGTCCCCTTTTTCAAATCAGGCTATTTCTGGTATTCTCGCTATGAAAAAGGAGGCGAATACCCCATCTACTGCCGAAAGCAAGAAACACTTTCTGCTCCTGAAGAAATCATTCTAAATGTAAACGAGCTGGCTGAGGGCAAAAACTACCTTCAAGTTGGCGGAACAGCCACATCTACCAACCAGAATATCCTCGCTTTTGCAACGGATGAAGTAGGGCGAAGAATCTATACCCTCTATTTCAAAAATTTAGAAACCGGAGAATTACTTCCTGATCAGATTCCTTCGATTACAGGAAATTTCTGTTGGGCGGTCGATAATCAGACGATCTTTTACTCCAAGCAAAATCCAGATACGCTCCGCTCCTTCCAAATCTACATCCATCAATTAGGCAGTGATTCAGCAAAAGATCAACTTATTTTCGAGGAAAAAGATGAGGAATTTAGCTGTGTCGTCCATAGAACGAAATCAGAAAAATTCATTTTGATTCATTCGGAGAGCACAATTTCTTCCGAAATCTGGTTCTTAGATGCCGAGTCACCTCAAGGAGAATTTCAACTGATGCAAGCGCGAACGCCACATTTGGAATATGCTGCTGACCACTATGGAGATCACTTTTGGATAAGAACCAATCATCAGGCTCAGAATTTCAAACTAGTCAAAACTCCCATCTTAGATCCAGGAATTGAGAACTGGGAAGATGTAATTCCTCATCGTCAGGCGAGCTTATTGGAAGACTTTGATCTTTTTGCGGATTTTTTGGTCACGCAGGAGCGTACAAACGGATTGGCAAAAATCAATGTCAAACCATGGGACAATTCGGAATCTTACTATTTACAGTTTGATGAGGATACTTATATGACTTGGATAGGAAATAATCCTGAGTTCAATACGCCTATTCTTCGGTTCGGCTACAACTCACTTGTCCACCCTGCAAGTAGCTATGACTACCATATGGTCCTCCAGACCAAAACCTTACT
>JBBQDY010000537.1:0-2082 GCA_038320155.1 Cytophagales bacterium | reverse complement strand
CTCTGCCTTTAGCTGCTTACCCGAGGATGCTTCTGAGCGGCTACCCACTCGGTATGATTGCAAGTTATGCAGGGATGTATTGGCCCGGGCGTCATGTTTTCAGTATTACTGCAATGGATGCAGGAATAAGCACCTTCCTTGCTGATAGCGGAGAGTTTTATTGCTAGTTCATGAGGTAATATTGGCAAACCCAGCATCACGTCTTTATCTTCAAAATAGAAAATGCTAACCTGACCTGAAGCCTCTAATATGACATGCTTTACCTGACCCAAATGCGAAACTTGACTTTGCCTCAGAATTGAAAATAATTCTTCAAGAGCGATTTCCTCTTTTTGAAAATTTTTCATCAAAATCCTTCCCTCGTTTATCACATAAACCGGACAGCCTTCTAATATATTTTCAATCTTGGTGCTTTTACCCATCAGGTAATTGATCAGGCGGTACATTGATATTACTACCGCAAATACAATTATGGATGGCACTATGCCTACTTCCTTGTAAATCATTGGGTCTCCCGCCGCAGAGCCGAGACCGATGATAACCCCCAATTCAAATATGGATAATTGCTGCACACTCTTTTTTCCAAGAAGCCTCAGCACCGTTAGCAGAATGATGAACATGGCTGTTGTGCGAACAGCAGTTTCTATTAAAAATGCCCAATCATTATCGCCCAGCAAAAAAGATTTAAGTTCCATGCTCGTGAAGTTTTGTTGTTATAGATACTTGCGTTCGGGATGATATTGCTGTTAATCACCATACCTTAAATGGGTGCCATTATGCGGTTTGGCATATTCGAATTTGGCTGAGTATTATTTTTTTCGAAAAACTTGCCTCTTAATGTTTAGGACTGGAAAAGGTTTAAACTTTCCGCAATTTATACTTTTACAAGTTTATACATTTTTCTAATCCTCTTGAACGGAATATTTCCACCATTGACTTTAATGTGCTTTTTTAGAATGGGGTTTAGGAAATGTAGTCCAAAATTAGCAGCAACAAAATATCCCCCTATTTCGGATATTTCTTAATTCCCTTCCCTAAACCCAAAACTTTTTTCAGATACCACCCACCTGAAATTAGCAGAATGAATGATTATCCGATAGCAGTCGACTACAGTCGGATACAAATGGGTAGCAACCGAATCCCGCTTGACCAATCCTGCACCTTTGACCCATAAGTTTTTCCTCTAGCGAAAACGACAAACAAATTTTCTAACCAAAACAACAAACATTATGAATGCGCTAAGAAACAAAGTTCAGCTAATCGGTCACTTGGGATCTAAAATCGAATTGAAAACCCTTGAAAGTGGCAAAATTGTAGGTAATGTGAGCATCGCTACCAGCGAATCCTACAAAAATCAAAAAGGTGAGAAAATCTCCGAAACCACCTGGCACAGACTGGTGATCTGGGGCAAGAATGCCGAGCTAATCGAAAAGTATACAGACAAGGGATCTGAGATCGCCATCGAAGGCAAAATCTCCAACCGCGACTACAGCGACAAAGATGGCGTGAAGCGGTACATATCCGAAATCGTAGTGAATGATTTTCTATTGATGGGAAGTTCCGAAAAGAAAGAAAAAATAGAAGCGGATCTACCATTCTAGACCAAGACCTTTCCAAAAAAAAATCTTCTGAGCTGTTGAGTCTTGGGAGATTTTTTTTTAAACCGTATATAGGCTTCTCCCCTGCTGAAAAAAGGTCATATTTTGCTTTGAAAAGCCACGACCCCTAACTGTAAGACAAGCTTAGGTAATAATTGATTTATCCGGATTCATTGAGACTATCATTAAGGTCCGTACTGATAAATCGTCAGTTTCCAAGGCTTAACTTGAGCTATCTCAAAATGCCCCATATTATTAAAATTTGTTCAATTTTAAGTCTTTTCACCCACGCTTTCAAAATGCGCTATATAAAATCCAAACAGATTGGTTCAGGATAAGGGCTTGGGCCGTTTGTTTGGTTTATTCCAGCGCGGCTTCATCCCTCATCTTCAAACTCCTTGATTAGTGTCTAATCGTAGGCTGCTGGAAATTTCAATAAATTGGTATCACTTATAATTTCGCTGCTTTTTCTTTCAACATTACA
>JBBQDY010000536.1:0-2083 GCA_038320155.1 Cytophagales bacterium | reverse complement strand
ATTAGGTAATTGTATTCTTGCGGGACTATACTACTTGGCACTTTCAAAACTGCGGCTTCATTATAAATCACAAAGTCGTCTCCAATTGTCTGAGTGATTATCCCTGGAGGTTTTGAATTCCAGCCTTCAGGCAAATCCTCCAGCTTCACTTCTTGAATAGTAAGGCCGTCCGGTATCTCAATCTGCACATAATACCGATCGTCCGGTAAATCCTCGCTGAGGTCCAAATGAACTGAAACCTCCAAAGTTGCCAGTGCTCTGGACTCAGCGGTATATACAATTCGAGTATTAGGACTATTCCAACGATAACCTTCAGACATTGAGGCTCCGACACCAGTCAAGGCTGTGGTCAAATACTTTTCCCTTTCAATTCTGAAAACTATCATCAGGCCAAGTTTCCAAACTCCAACCGATTGAGGCTGAACTTAACTTCATTGATTCCAGTGATCGTATCTAGCATGCTTTCTGGAGAATTTCCTCCAATGGATAGGTTGGGCTTTTTTAACCATCGCTGAAATTTTTCTTCCTCGTTATTAAAGACTTCGAGCCCATAATCAATCAACTCGTTAATCAAAATAAGTAGCTCACTGTCTCTGCTGTCCAGAAGTAAATTTTCACTTTTCTTCTTATTGTAGGTGGTTTGAGGAATGCCTATGATTGCCAAGACAGTTTTTACAGGATTATTTAACCGTTTGCTTACCGTCTCGATAGTTTCGTATGGAATGCCGGCTCTGATCACATCCACCCGCTCAAGTTTACTACCCCAATAATATGCCTGACCAGCACTATGGATACTGGATTTTTTGTTTGCTGATTTCCCTGTAGCATTTTGAATACTTTTTTCAGTATCGAAAGGTTTTATTTTTCCCATAGCGCAACTAATTTGCTTTAAATATAAAGCAATATTGTTGGCCAAAATTTGAAAAAATGATAAAAATATATGTGAGTATCCGTTAACTAAAAAAAAGCTGACCAGCATTATATGTGGCGACGTGCAGGATTCCGAGGAGTAATAAAAAATATATGACTTTGACTGGTTGTATTTTCTGGTTATGTAAAACTTTCAAGTTTTAAAAATCCGATCTAAATCCAAAATTTATTCAGGGTGCGTTGCCTTGCCGTTTTTACAGGCTATTCTTTAGCTTACTCGTCCAATTTAGGTAACGGATTGACTTGGAGTTGCCCGCCTATTGCTTTAAGCACTTTCATAATGGTGCCAAATTTAGGTCTGGCGCCTTCTGACAGGGCTTTGTAAAGACTCGGTCTGCTCAAACCTGTCTCTTCAGCTATTTTTGTCATTCCGATCGCTTTTGCGACATGTCCAATAGCATTTATTATATCCGCATTATCTCCTTCCTCTAAAACAGTATTCAGGTATTCGGCAATCAGCATTTTACTGTCCAAATAAACAGCTATGTTAAATTTTGAAGTTTCCATATTGCTTTTCATTTAATTTTTTCCAGAATCCGGGACTAAAAATATACTAATCAAATTCCCAATATTTTTCTTTATGTGTATCCTCATAGGTGCACGTTCCCGTCAAAAACGAAATCTTGATTTAGAATTGGATCGAATTCCCCCTTTCTCAAGGGGGCAAGAGCCTGTCCCGAATATCGGGAGGGATTTTAGGAAGAAATTCAGTTTTAAATTACTTACGTGCAGGTAAGCGGATTCTCATATTTTCCTTTTTCTCCAAAAAAAATCCTTTTGGCTTTTAAGATTTCTCATGAGTATTTTCAGCTATATAATTTTCATGGTCAACCCGAAGTAATGGTGAGGATCTCAAAGGTTTAACCCTCCTTAGTCTGTGTCCTCACATACCAAACTCTTTATAGATCCTTTTCGCTTCTAACACTTGATACGTGTGGTTTCATGGGCAAAACCTTCGAGGTTCGAAAAAACCTCATAGGTTACATGGCTACATCGCCGCGAGAACTATTCTGTTGTAAATCCTCCGATTATTTTAAACTTTGCTTTCCCTTTCCCCTAAATCTCCATGAGCAAAAAACCAGCAGTTGAGCGTAGTATTTTGGAGTCGGCCTACGCTCTTTTTTTGGAGAAAGGATATCGACATACTACCATG
>JBBQDY010000535.1:0-2089 GCA_038320155.1 Cytophagales bacterium | reverse complement strand
CAAAATCATCTCAATCTTTTTCTGATCCAGGTATTCTTAATCTTAGTGATTCTCTTTTTGGGATTCTTCAAAGAATATCCGATTCTTCAACTTCCCGCAGCAATGAGTGTCACTTTACTGCTAGCGATTCTGGTGATGATTGCCGGAGCGGTGAGTTTCTGGTTGAGAAAGTGGGCTACAGTAGCCGTCGTCATTTTTATCTTGTTGATTAATTATTTCTCCAATTTTAATTTTCTACATCGGCCTCACGAAGCGTTTGGAATGGATTATTCTGTTCCTCCAGCCGCTTATACCCTTTCCCATCTCGATTCCTTGCTTCATGAGGATACGGTGGCCAAAGACAAGAATCAAATTCGCCTGATTTTAGAAAATTGGAAAGCTAAATTCCCCGTCGATACTAAACCGAAATTGGTGATAATGGCTTCAAGTGGCGGCGGTCAGCGAGCTGCCCTGTGGACTGTGAAAGTCATGCAAAATATCTATGAAATAGATTCGGGAGAGATTTTCAAGCATACCGAACTCCTGACCGGAGCTTCAGGTGGAGTATTGGGGGCAGCTTTTTTCCGGGAGATTTATCTTCGGTCCTTGAACGAACCATCAGTTAATCCATTAGACGAAAAGTATCTAAATCAAATCTCAGCTGATAATCTCAATCCGATTATTTTCAGCCTTTTGGTCAACGATCTATTTATCCGAAGTCAGCGCTACGAATATGGAGGTAGATCCTACCTAAAGGATCGGGGTTATGCGTTCGAAAATCAACTCAATATCAATACGGAAGGGATTTTGGATAAGCCACTTAGTGCCTATCAGATCCCGGAATCTAACGGAGTAATCCCTCTGCTTCCGGTGACGGCTTTAATTACCAATGATGGGAGGAAATTGGTCATCTCTCCACATTCGATGTCTTTTTTTGGAACTTCAGCCTTAGGGAAAACAGGTATTGCAGAGAAAAAACAAACGGTGGATTTTCTTCGGTTTTTTGCTGCACATGACGCTGAAAATCTCCGGTTTTTATCGGCTTTGCGTATGAGCTCAACATTCCCCTTCATTACCCCAAATATCCAGCTGCCTTCCGAACCCATGATGGAGACAATGGATACGGGGCTTTCGGATAATTTTGGGATTCAGGATGGCCTGCGATTTTTATATGTCTTCCAAAAATGGATTGCAGAAAACACATCGGGAGTTGTGATGATTACCATTCGTGATTCCGAAAAGTCAGTTGAAATCCAGCCAACTTTGCCTCCAAAGATTTTCCAACGAGTTTTTACCCCATTTAAGAACATCTATTCCAATTGGGATAATATCCAGACGATTCAGAACGAGGTGTTATTTAATTACATGACAGAATCGATGCCCTTTTCATTAGAAAAAATAGAATTTGAATATGCTCCTGAAAAAGTGCAGGTTGGAGAATTGACAGAAAGCCAGCAAAATATGCAGCGGGCTTCTCTCAATTGGCGATTGACAGCCCGAGAAAAGAAGTCTATTTTAAGCAGTATGGCTACTTTTTCGAATCGGATGGCTATTGCAAGGTTGGAAGAGCTTTTTCTGACTCCAGTCCTAACCGATTCTATTCCCGAGTAATCAATAAGAGAATCCCCACTTCTTATAAATAAAATGCATCAACCAAGCTGGACCTATCATCAGGAATTGGAGATCCTTCAAAAAAGAAGGCTTTTTCCCTTCAATCTTATGTCCGTAAAATTGGATAATCCAAGCAATAATAAAGACTCCCAAGCTAATCGCCCATAAGTAGCCCGGAAAAGTCAAGTCTAGAAAATTCGCCAAGGCCAGACAAAGGGCAGAAAAGAAAAGCATTCCTAAGGTCAATGGACCCGAAAGCGAAACATAATAGATTAAAACCAAAATCAGAATTACAGTCGCCCAATTCGCGAAGTTTTCCAAAAATGGTAATAATTCTGGAAGAGGCCCAACAGGAATGCTGAATAGCAAACCGACTACACTAAAAAAAATTGCAGGGACACAAAACCAGTGAATCAGCTTATTGGTGGAATTTTGATGACTTTGTCCATATTCATCGAGGAGGCTATCTATCTTTCTCATGGCATTTTGGGATTATATC
>JBBQDY010000534.1:0-2092 GCA_038320155.1 Cytophagales bacterium | reverse complement strand
GAATAATAAGGCTCCATTGATGTGGGAAAAGTCCGTTATGCCCATTGCCTGGACTAAGCCATACCAGATTGAAGGAGGAAAAAAAGGAATAGCATTCGCTTCGACCATGGGTGCTTCCCTCGATTTTCAAAGTGAAGATTTAAGGAGAATGGTGATCAACGCTTCCTTTTTCCTTTTGGGAATGGGAGATGCGGTTACGCCAGAGATGAATGTAGATTACGTTGGCGAATACAAGCCGACCAACTTTGGCTTTGATACCTTCCGGAAGGGAATGAAGGTGGCGGATTTTAAATGAAAAAATAATCCTCCTAACCCCCTTATCAAGGGGGAATTGCCTAAACCAAGATTCAGACATTCAAGCTTAGTGAGAGCAAATCTTATAGCTAAGGTTTGGAGTTTAAAAGGAGCCAATCCCCCTTTAAAAAGGGGGCAGGGGGATTTAAAAAAATAAAACATGAACAAAATAGGATTTAATGTGCTGGCTTGGTCAGCGGTGGTTTCTGAGGATTTATTCCCGATTTTGGATCGATTAAAGTCCATCGGCTACGATGGAGCGGAATTTTTTGTAGGGCCTTGGGAGGAAAAAGCATTCAAATCAGTGGGAAAGCACTGCCAAGACATCGGATTGGAAGTGACCACGGTGACGGTACTGGGAGCTGATGAAAACCCTATTTCTCCCGATGCCAAAGTTCGCGAAAAAGCCAAAGAGAAATTACGATGGGTACTTGATCGGGCAGCTGATTTGAACTCACAAGTGCTTTGCGGCCCCTTTCATTCTGCCTTTGCTACATTCGCCTCCAGAGCACCACAGGAGGAGGAATATAATTGGTCAGCAGAAGTCCTGCATGAAGTCGGAGATTATGCCGAAACGTTGGAAATCCTTTTAATTCCGGAGGCCCTCAACAGATTCGAATGCTACCTCTGCAATACCATGGAGCAGTTGGATTACCTGCTCCAGAAAGTCAATCACACCAATGTCCAAGCCATGTTTGATACCCATCATGCGAATATGGAAGAGAAGAAAATGAGTCAAGCCATTGAGTTTATTGCGCCGAGATTAAAGCATTTTCATATTTCCGAAAATGATAGAGGTACGCCCGGCTCGGGTCATGTGAACTTTGACGAAACTTTTTCTACCCTCGCCAAAATCGATTACAAAGGCTGGCTGACTATCGAAGGCTTCACCCGAAATGATCCTGACTTTGCTAATTCCATTGGGGTTTGGAGAAACTTCTCCGAGCCATGGGATATGGCGGAGGGTGGGTATAAGTTGATCAAAGGAATGTTGGAAAAGCATAAGCGTTAATCGTCCTAATCAATAAATTTTCGTTTTATTCATTTCGACCGAGGAAGAAATCTCATAACCTTAGTCTGTGTTTTACAGATCATCTTTGTTCTGATCTGTGATGATGAGGACTGGGGTTGTAATTTTTCTTCCCGATCCCACAGGATACACCTTATTACTAATTTTCATTAGTTTAGGAATAACAACCCAAAATCTACGCTCGTGAAAATCAGAATTCTTTTACTCTTCATTTTGGCATCTTTTTCCGCCTTTGCGCAGCAGAAAAAACCGAACATCATCTTTATCCTAACCGACGATCAGCGCTGGGATGCTTTGGGTTTTGCGGGGAATGCTCTAATCCAAACTCCAGAAATGGACCGCTTGGCAACACAAGGAACTTACTTTGAAAATGCATTTGTAACTACGCCGATCTGTGCTGCGAGTAGAGCTAGTCTGCTCACCGGACTTTACGAGCGAACTCACGAGTACACCTTTGGGCAAGGAGGTATTCGGCAGGCTTACATGGATCAATCTTATCCGGTTAAGCTTCGGGAAGCGGGCTATCATACCGGTTTCTTTGGAAAATTTGGTGTCAATTATCCCGAGTTTTCAGATTTATTTGATGAAGGCGAAGATTATGACCGAAATGGGAAGTTCAAGGATCGTCGGGGGTATTTTTTCAAAACGATTGCAAAGGATACGGTTCACCTCACGCGATACACGAGCCAGCAAGCAATTGATTTTATTGAAAGTTCACCTTCAGATCAGCCTTTTATGCTTTCGCTGAGTTTTTCTGCACCGCACGCT
>JBBQDY010000533.1:0-2101 GCA_038320155.1 Cytophagales bacterium | reverse complement strand
CTAATGAGATCCGAAAGCAAATCAGTTTTAGTCGGCTTTATTGGGACGAAAGCAGGAAGATTTATTGGCGCTTTGCCATGCAAAACCCTCGCTATACTGAGGAGAGAAAGTATTTGGGCAGTGAGGTCTTTGTCTTCAGTTATGACAAAGATTTCAATCTAACCGGAGAAATCAAGTCAGAAGAACTCACCATGCTTCCAAATTTGCCCTTTATGAAAGACGGAAAACTGTATCGCTACACCGTTATGGAGGAGGATCCCGGATTCGTCATTATCAATTTTGATTTTTAAAACCCACATCATGAAAAAACTACTACCTTTTCTGGTGCTTATTATGTTCGCTTCTTGTGGTGAAAAGCAAGCGAAAGTCGAACAGCAGGTCTTCACTTTTTCAACTGAGATCGATACGATAAAAATAGATTTCAAAGACAGTTTCTACTTTATGGAGATTTACTTGGGAACGGCGGCAGTCTCTCCTGATAAAAAGACTCTTTATAATCTAAATATTTTTGCTCCAAACTTGGAGATCATCGACTTGGATCAACAGGAGATGAGCAGTATTGAGCCCTTGGATAAGGAAGGGCCACAAGGTATTGGTCCTGTTACCTTTTCCATAGCCATTACTCCTTCGGATGAATTGGTGCTAAAAGGCATGAATGAGGTAAGAATTTTCGACAAGACAAGAACTCAGCTAAAAATCATAAAAATAGATGCAAATCATTTGGATGGAGAGGTCCTGGAGACTGGTGAACGCTACGGATACGACGGCATATTTAATGAAAATGCCGACTATTTCTTTACAGTTTATCAAAATGAAGCGGGTATGTCGCAAGGCGAATTGAAGGGTTTGGCGTTGGTGAATTTGACTAATTCTACGATTCGAAAAATACCCATCCCTGCGCTTGACCGTGTCAAAGAATTTTATCTCCAAGATCAATATGGTAACCTGCGTGGAGAAGATATTTTGCTAGTCAATCACAAAAATAAAGTGATTGTCTCCAGCAGCGCATTCAACGAAGCATTTATCTATGACTTTTTAGGTGACACGCTGATTCAAAAACAATTTCATTCGCTGCTCACCGCAGATGCCAAACAGGGGAATTACCCTAGGAATTTTTCTACCGAAAAGGAACGAAAGGATGTTTTCGCAGCTCGGTCCAAAGAAGTGGCGTTTGGCAAATTCCTCTATGACGATCAGAACGAAAAGTTCTGGAGATTCAGCTATGAATTGGATCGGATGATCGGAGATTCCGTAGCACACAAAACAGTGCTGACCATTTTTGATTCCGATCTCAACCAAGTCCATGAAGAAAAGGTAGCGTTTGACTATTCCTTTTATCAGTCTTTCTTTAAAGATGGCATGTTGTATTCCTACATCAACTTCGAAGACGAGATGGCTTTTATACGTATCAAACCAACTTATCAAGAATTATAAAATAGTGTCAACCATGAAAAAACTACTACCTGTTTTGTTACTTATCGTCCTTGCTTCCTGCGGTGAAAGTGGAAGCTCCGAGAAATCTGAATCAGATAATATCCTCGAAAACCTCACTTATTCAATTGATACTCTTGTCGTCGATCCCGGTGAAGAAATTATCAACTTGGCTTGGGGTTTACGCCTTTCCGATCTTTCCCCAGACAAAAAGAAGCTCTACCTACTCAATGAAGTTAATCAAAGTCTGGCGGTGATCGATCTGGATCTACTTAGGCTTGTGGACCAGTACCAGTTTGAAAAGGAAGGTCCAAATGGAATCGGGGAATATATCTCAGGGGTCCAAGTCGTCAATCAGGAACAGTTCGCGTTTACCAGCTATCGCGGTTCGGGTATTTTCAATCGATCTGGAGAAAAGGTCTTGGATTTGAATTTCACTTCAAAAGATATCGAGGGAATCGATCTGGAAGACGAAATGCCTATGAACTATGGGCTGACGCTAAGTCTTGACAATGGGCTTGCGTTTGCTTTACCTGGAGATTTTTTTAAAGGAACCCGTGATTTAGCTGTGGTGGATCCGGTGAAAAAGACTGGTCAGTTGATTGATATTCCAGAGATGGATAAAGCAAGCGAGTTTAGGATCGTTTTGAAAAGTAAGGACATGATGTCC
>JBBQDY010000532.1:0-2107 GCA_038320155.1 Cytophagales bacterium | reverse complement strand
TAGAATCAATCAAACCCTCCATATCATGAAAAAAATCATTCTTTCCCTCGTGCTTCTCTTTGCAGGTTTAAGTCTTGCACTAGCTCAATCTAAGCCCTATTTATCGCTTTCTGATGCTCAGCGAATCACAGCCGCCGCCACAGAAAAAGCAGTTGCAGAAAACTGGAACGTAGTCATTGTCATCCTCGATGATGGTGGAAATCTAATTTCACTTCAGCGAATGGATGGCGTACAAGTAGGCAGCGTAGATGTGGCTCAAGCGAAAGCAAAGTCCGCCGTTTTTTTTAAGCGCTCAACCAAAGTTTTCGAAGACACTATGAAAGGTGAAGGCGGGTCAAGAATCGCTACACTTCCCAATGCAGTGGGAATTGAAGGAGGGCTTCCAATTTTTAAGGATGGAATAATTGTCGGCGCAATCGGCGTCTCTGGTGTGACATCTGCTCAAGATGGAATAATTGCAGCGGCCGGTTTGGAAAAATATTAATCTTCTCAAGTTCTATTAAAATAAAGGAGCTGATTTAAAAGAACTTAAATACCGATAATCCCCAGAAATCTCCATACAATCAAATAGATTAAACTTTTCCTCTGCCATCGAGTCAATAGGTTGGAAATAAAAACAATTTTATCCCACAGCTTATGAAAATCATTGCCTCATTTCTCATGCTACTGGCTGCAAGCTGGTCCATCTTAACTAGCAACGCGCCAGTTACTATTAACAAAACCGAAAGTACTGTCACTTGGCATGCTTCGAAAGTAACCGGCTCACATTACGGAAAAGTGCCGCTTTCAGATGGTAAACTCGATTATTCAAATGGTAAAATCACCGGTGGATCTTTTGAAATGGATATGTCCAACCTAACTGTTGAAGATCTCACTGATGCAAGTTCCAATCAGAAACTAACCGGACATTTGAAGTCAGATGATTTCTTCTCCGTGGCGAAATTTCCAAAGGCAATGATGAACATCACTAATGTGAAAACGACTGATGGCAAGACCTACGAGATCACAGCGAATTTGACCATTAAGGGAGTCACAACGCCTGTTACCTTTCCTGCTACTTTAACCATGGTAAATGGTAAAATGGTGACTACTGCAGAAATAAAATTTGATCGAACTAAATACGATATCAAATATCGCTCAGGTTCTTATTTCGAAGATTTGGCAGATAAGCTAATCTATGACGAAGTAAAGCTTGATGTGAAATTGGTAGCAACTCCTTGAGTTTAGAAACCATAAAATAACGAAGGCTGAGGATTAATTTTCTCAGCCTTTTTTTTGTTTTTAACAGCCAAGGACACGGAGATTTCGCAGAGGTAACAAAGTCAATTTAAAAATTAGAATTAGTTTTGTCCAGGTTTCAAATCAAAAAGCTTAGATTGAAACGCTCCATAAAGTCTTAAATCAGGAACCCTAACCTCAGAGGCATTCAAATCATCCATATTTTTTAAGACATATCCCCGTTCTATTAATTTTTGATTTCCATCCCCTTGAAGTTGGGAAAAAATAACAGCTCGAACAGTGCTTATCGACGTGGGAGCAAGCAAAACCAACTGAACCTGATCTCTAGATTCTGTTAGATCATAAGAGGAGAATAGAAAGAAATCAGCACCTAGAAAAATCCTGAAAATATTCAGGCATGGTGATTTCAAAATCCTGTATATATCAATTTTGACCATCTTAAATTTAAGATTTAAAAGTACTTACTTAATTGGAAAGCGCATCCTGACTTCGCTTCAAGTTTTTGATAAATAATTCCAGATCTCGATGATTGCTCTTTTTTCCAAGTTCCACCGCTTTCTCAAAAGATTGAGAGGCTTGCTGCACTCGATCTAATGCCAAAAGTCCATCTCCGAAACTGTCATAAACATTTGCTGAGTTAGGGTGATTTTTCAAATTATCTTCAAACAGCACCAATGCATGATCAAATTGATCTTGTCTCATTAGGCTATAGCCAAGCATATTCAACTCGCTTTCAGAAAGCAAAAAGGCAGGTAAGTAAGTTCTGAGACCGACAATAAAGGTTGCAAAATCTTCAGGTGATAGGTCCTGAGCTGCACTCATGATTTTCTGAGATGATTCAGAATAAATGAGCTCTTGAATACTCAAA
>JBBQDY010000531.1:0-2115 GCA_038320155.1 Cytophagales bacterium | reverse complement strand
CAAATGATATCAGGAGTAAAGTCAAAAATCTGAGCCAATTCGATTTCCAATTTCTTTCGACTTAGCTCAGTGCCGATTGAGGTCTTTAATTTTTTCAATAGTGCTGAATATTGGGCCAGCGACGCTTTTGTTTTTTTTGTCCCCAATAATAGCACACCGATAATCACTTTATTTTGTTTTAAGGGCACTCCTATTACGACTTCAATCCCAGCCTTCTTCGCAGCTTCTTTTCTTTTGAAGAAAAGCCATTCCTTATCACCATCTCCCCAAATCTCTGTCTGCTTGTTCTCCCAAACATAGCCAGGCATACCCTCTCCTAAGACTAAAAACTTTAAATTTTTTGATGCCTCATATAAGTCATTTCCAGCCGTGTTTTTGAAGTAGTTTGCTACCCGATTAATTGTATTAGCATCAATGGCTGGCAACCAAATTTCAGCGAAATCAAAATATCCAAACTTAGCTATTTGCTCGCATAGCTTTGTTAGACTTACTGTCAAATCACTGCTTTGATTAAAAATGTTACTTATTTTATTAATCAGGTCTTTTTCACGTTCCTTGGTTTTTTGCTCGGTCACATCTCGCTCTACCGCTATCCAGTGGGTGTACCAGCCTTTTTCATCGGCCACGGGAATCACGGTGAAGTTTATCCAAAATTCCTCGCCACTTTTCTTGTAGTTAGTAGTGGTTATTTCATAGGGTTCCCAATTTCTGAGTGCCTGGCCAAGTTTTGCAAGTTCTTCTTTGTTGGAATTAGGTCCTTGAAGAATTCGGGGTGATTTGCCGATAACTTCATGTGCTTCATAACCCGTCATTTTGGTGAAAGCGGCATTGACATAAATGATCCTCGGGCCCGGTTCGTCAAATGGTTCTGCTTCGGTAATCAAAACTGCATCGGTCGTATTCGTGATGACACTTTCAAGGAGTTTTAGCCTTTGCTCTTCGGCTTTTTGTTTGGTGACATCTTGCACAGTACCTTCAAATGCAATTGACTTTCCATCCTCATCCTTGACCAATCTACCCAATTCATGTACCCATCTTATTTGGTTATCAGGTAAAATTATTCTGTGAATTTGATTATGAGGAATCAAGCCTTGATACGCTAACTCTTGGTCTTTCTCAAAAAGTGGTAAATCAGCAGGATGAATTGTTTTTATAAAATTCTCGTAATTCAGTTTGAAACTTTCTTTTTGTCTGCCCCAGATAGTATAAACTTCATCAGTCCAGCTAAGTGTGTCTCTGTCTAATTCAAGACGCCAATAACCAATGTTTGCAATTGCCGAAACTGATTTCAGTTTATGTTTTTCTTCAATTTTATCTGTAACATCTCTCGAGTTGACTACAATACCTTTCACTGCAGGATTGTCCAACATATTCGATAGCACCGTTTCAACCCATCTCCATTCGTTTTTATGATTTTTAGCACGGTAGGGGGCCATAATTACTCTGTCTTCGGTAGCTAATTTCTTCAGACTGGCTATAGTCCGTTCAGTGTCATCTGGATGGACAAATTCAAATGCATTTCTTCCAATAAATTCTTCTGGCGATATCCCAATAATAGCAGTACTTGAAGGACTCATATAAATATATTTTCCTTCCGTGTCTATTATTGCAAACAGGTCATAACCCTCTTGAACCAACGCTTTAAACCGTTGCTCGCTTTGGAGAAGTTTTTCTTCCTGTTCAATTTTATCTGTAATGTCTCTCGAGTTGGCCACAATACCTCTAACCGCAGGATTGTCAATCATATTCGTCAATATAGTTTCAAACCATCGCCATTCCTTTTTATGGTTTTGAAAGCGAAATGGTTCCAACTTTACGCGGTTTTCGGAGGTTATTTTTAGTAAACTAGCTAGGGCTCCTTCCAAATCTTCCGGATGTGTAAATTCGGTTGCATTTCTTCCTAAGAATTCTTCCGGCGGAATCCCAAGAATAGAAGTACTGGTAGGACTAACATACTTATAGGTGCCTTCAGCATCGATGATCACTACAACGTCTGAACCCTCTTGAATCAAAGCTTTAAATCGTTGCTCGCTCTGGAGAAGTTTTTCTTCCTGTTCAATTTTATCTGTAATGTCTCTCGAGTTGGCCACAATACCTTTCACCGCAGGATTGTCA
>JBBQDY010000530.1:0-2129 GCA_038320155.1 Cytophagales bacterium | reverse complement strand
GATTGCAATTCGGCTTCATACACGAATTCAAACTGAGGTAATCTGCCATAAATATTCTCATATCTACCTCTATGAAGGTGGAGGGATTATGGCCAATTCTTTGGCTTCGGTGAAATTGCTAGATGGGGATTTGGGGAAAATTACTGCTGCCCAAATCGCAGCTTCCATCAATCCAGATGATGTCCATGCACCTGAAACGACCTTGGTTTCATTGGAAAACACCATGAATAAAGGAGGAGGAAGTATCTATAGATTGAATGAAATCAACCCCATTCATGAGCTTTGCAAAGAGAAAGGCTTGAAACTTCACTTGGACGGTGCGCGATTTTTCAATGCCTTGGTCGAAACTGGAGAAAATCCAGCTGATTGGGGAGCGCAGTTTGATACGATTTCCATTTGTTTGAGCAAAGGGTTAGGATGTCCCGTGGGTTCGGTTTTACTAGGTTCAAAAGTTGATATCAAGCGAGCTAGAAAAGTCCGGAAGTCATTTGGTGGTGGAATGAGACAGGCTGGTTTTCTGGCTGCGGCAGGAATATATGCTTTGGATCATCAAGTTGACCGACTAAAAGAAGATCATACACGAGCTCGAAAATTGGGAGAAATGCTTCTAGGATTATCAATGGTATCCGAAATACTTCCGGTGGCAACCAATATAGTGATTGCCCGATTGGAGGGGATTTCACCGGAAGATTTCATGGCAAAGCTTGCTGCAAAAGATATTAAATCTGTCAAGTTTGGTCCGGACTTGGTTAGGTTTGTGACCCACCATGACTTTGAAGATGATCAGCTGGATGAGTTTGGGAAGCGGGTTTGTGACTTATAAAGGCTTCTGCCTAGAAGACCTGATGTTGATAAGCTCAATTTGCTTTTTCCTTGGTTTAAACCGGTAGGTCAAAATTGTGTATTTATTAATCGGCCCGCGATAAAGGTATTTTTGATTTTTCGATCGTTCTAATAATTCTGGATAACTACTCAGTAATTCAAAAAAATCGTTGGATTGGCGGACAAATTTCTGAATTTCCTTATCCGTAAAATGTGCTGCGAGGTATCTTATTATTTCCGAGTATCCTTCTTCAGCTCTTTTTGTCCATACTATTTCTAAAGCCATTTTTTGTATTTGGCCATCGCATCGGAATGAGAAATGACTTCACCTTTATCTGCTTGATCAATTCCAATCTCAATTTCTGAGCGCTCTTCAGCGTTGAGTTCGGACCACCAATCTTCTTCCTTGGATTTTTTTAAAGAAATGATTTTTTGAAGTATTTCAATATCTTCCAAATCGGCTAGCCATTGGATTAAAGTTAATTTTTCTGCTTGGACGTCCATAAAATGAGCTTTGTTCAAAGATAAGAAATTTGCCAATCAATATCTTTATAAATTATAGTTTGAAAATTTCGGACATCGTACCCATTTCATTGATCAAATAAAGTCTGAGTTTTGGTCATTTCATGAAAGTCAAACGCGGTCATTTTAACTTTCTTTTTTTGTGAAATCGGCAAGAGGAAAAATAGGATAGCCTTATCTTACAATTCCCTTTTGAATTTTTATGTCTTATGAACAACACCCCACTAGCCGAGCGAATGCGCCCCAACCGATTGGAAGACTTGATTGGACAGGAGCATTTGTCTTCCCCTAATTCCTTTCTCCATAAAGCCATCAAGTCCGGGAATGTGCCTTCGTTGATTCTGTGGGGACCTCCTGGCGTGGGAAAGACGACCATTGCGAATATTATTGCAAACGAAATTAAAGCACCTTTTTATACGCTATCCGCCATCAGTGCTGGGGTAAAAGATATTCGTGACGTGATCGAAAAAGCCAAATTTCAGATGGGCGTAGTGCTTTTCATTGATGAGATTCATCGATTCAATAAATCTCAGCAGGATGCACTTTTGGGAGCCGTGGAAAAAGGAGTAATCCGACTGATTGGTGCCACCACGGAAAACCCATCTTTTGAGGTCAACGGGGCTTTGCTTTCCCGATGTCAGGTTTTTACACTGAATTCTCTCGGGAAGTCAGATCTGGAAGCGATGATTCAGCAAGCTTTGACTCAGGATGTGGACTTGAAAAAGCGTAAAATAGAATTGAAGGAGATCGATGCTTTGTTGCGGATTTCTGGAGGAGACGGAAGA
>JBBQDY010000529.1:0-2145 GCA_038320155.1 Cytophagales bacterium | reverse complement strand
ATAATTTCGGTCTGAGTTTTGTTAAGTAGTTATTACACCCTATTGCTTAGCACCCTATTTATTATTGCCCTACTTATTATCACCCCACCCTTATCACCTATGTTAACTGAATCCAGTCTGATAGACCTTACCCGAAAAAAGTTTGAAACTTGGGTAACACTTAACCTCGATCAACTCACCCAAATCTTTGACGATCACGGCCTTTTGTTTAATTCCGAAGGAAAAGTAGATACTAAAGAAGAATTGATAAAAAAAATGAATGATGAAAGTTGTCTTCTCAAGGACTTCAATTTTCAAAATACAGTAGCCAGAATTTATGGATCCTCAGCAGTTGTTCATGGGGTAGGGGAATTTGTTTTTTTCAAAGCTGGAGAGACACAATCTACCAATATGAATTTCTTAGATGTTTGGATAAAGCGCGAAAGTGGTTGGAAGTTAATTTCCACACACTATAGTCAATTGGCATAAACATACCTTAAAATTCACCCAATTTGAATTTCTTTGATTTAAGGAATGGAGTGTTTTGTATGTTCAATTTCTAAAGCTCAAAGGCCAATTGAAATAGAGAAGGTCAAGTGAAAGATTATTCCTTTCTTACCAAACCCCTCTTGATTTCATCTGAAGGGTATATACCGCATCCATCGCAGTGATAAACAAAGTCTTCCTGTCCAATGCGCCAAAAGCTACATTCGAAGTCCATTTTGCCGGAACAGTTATGTGAGCGATCTGATCTCCTGATTTATTGAAAACTGTTACCCCATCACCTGTCAAATAGACATTTCCACGGTCATCGATAGTCATTCCATCAGAACCCATTTCACAGAAAAGCTCCTTATTAATTAGGTAGCCATCGTCTCGTATTTCATATTTGTAGGTCTTTTTTGCACCTGGATCTGCGATATATAGCGTCTTTCCATCAGGAGTTCCGATGATGCCATTTGGTTTGACAAGATCTTCAGTCACTCTAAAAAGCTCAGATTTATCAGCAGAGAGAAAATACACATGTTCGCCATCTTGCTCTGATTCTTTGCCTCTGGTTCCCTCCCAATACGGACGTACATAAAGTGGATCTGTGAAATACATTCCTCCTTTAGGAACCAACCAGATATCATTGGGACCATTCAATTTTTTTCCCCGAAAAGCACTGACCAGCACTTCCTCGGAGCCATCTGTGTCGATTAGCCAAAGTTGATTCTTTTCATCCGCTGCTGCGACTAATTTCCCATCCAGCATAAAAAATAGTCCATTGGATCGGCCAGCATCTTCTTTGAAAACGGTCACTTCATTGGTGATTGCATTCCATTTATGAATTCGATTATTGGGCTGATCGGTGAAAAATACGTCACCGAAGCGATTGGCGGCCGGCCCTTCCGTGAAGGTAAAGCCATCTTTCACTTTTACCAGTTCGGCATTTTTAGCGACAAGGCCTTTTTTATCATCGATTTGTGCCAAAGCTGCTTGCGCAAAAATGAAGGTCGAAAGAAGTAAAGTTGATTTTAAAAGATTCATAGGGGGTGTTTATTATTTTCGTTCCATCGCCATGACCAGTACATTCAAATCTGCACTGTAAGCCAATCGGCTAATATTTTGATGAGTTTCTGAGTTGATCGTTCCAATTGGCTTCCAATTTTCATCGGAGTGCTTTCGGGTATAAATGGTGTTTCCTTTCGCCATTAAGAGGTGTTTTTTATCCAACCAGAGAAAATCCTGAGAACCGGCCAATCCATAACCTAATTCCCTTCGAGTACCTGATTCAATATCATAACTTTTCAGTTGGTAGGCTTGCTGTTCTTGTTTTGATTTAATTTCCCGAGTGGAAAGGTAGGTGATTTCGCTTGTTTTAGGTCTTCGATTGACCGAGCGGACAATTTGAGAATCAATCTCAATCAGATCATCTCTTCCTCTAGCATAAACCAATTGATTGGGTTCACCCAAGATAAACATCGCCGCCTTGTTATCATACCAATCGTAGTACCCAACAGGCTCAATATCATCATAAAGAAGTTCTGCAGGCTCGAAACTAGTTGGATAGAGCCAAATTCGTTGTTTTTTATCAGGCTCAGAGACTACCGCTGAAATGTACATCCCACAATCGGTAAGTCGCGGAGAGTTTTCATTCCGATCTGAGGTTTTACTCAGATTGGT
>JBBQDY010000528.1:0-2156 GCA_038320155.1 Cytophagales bacterium | reverse complement strand
AAATCGTTTGGTAAAGGCTACATCTGACTCATCTCTACCTCTGTAAACCTTCAGAATGTAGTTTCCTGATTTTGTGACCTGAGGAACTTGAAATCGGTAATGGATGTAAGGAATTCGGGTATTAATGGAATAATCGTAATCCTGAATATTGAATTCATTGAAGACCGAAAGGAAATCATTGTCTCGCAGTTGAGATTTCTTCCAATCAGCATCGCAATGAATCAGCTTAGCACTGTACAATTCCGGATCGAAAGCCAAATCATCAAAAAGTAATAGCAAGGGCCTTGATCCATTCAGAGAGACTATTGGAGAATTAAGTTGACTTGCATCACCAATCCCTGTGGGAAAAACACGTACAGACTGAATGTGATCTTTATAAACTTTATCCTCAAGTTGCGCAAAGCCTTCAGCCAAAAAGCTGAAGCAAAGGCAAGGTATTAGCCAAAATTTCCACATGTTTCAAGGTAAGGAAAAGAATAATTTATATCAAAGATCAAGCGATGACTTCCTGCAGTGAGGAAATCTGATCTACGAGCGATTCCCATTCAGCATTTAAGCTGTCTAGCTTGGATTCAAGATCTTGATATGATTTCTGAGTTTGTTGAGCCTTTTCTTCATCAGCATAAAGTGTTGGATCAGCCATTTGGGCTTCCACTTTTTGTTTTTGAAACTCCAATTTTTCGACTTCTGATTCAACCTTTGCCAGCGATTCTTCAAGCTTCTTCAATTCTCTTTTGGCTTGCTGAGTCTCCTCAGTGTTCTTGGGAGCAGCCTGAACGATTTCCTTTTTTTGAGCCTTTACTATTGGTGCCACAGATTTCACCTCGACTTGATTGACTTTCCAGACTTCATATTCCGCATAGGTCCCTGGGTACTCTTTGATCTCTTGATCTTCGATGTACCAGATCTTGTTAGCTACCCCTTTTATAAAATGCCTGTCGTGAGACACCGTTACAAAAGTACCTTCATACTGTTGAAGGGCTTGGATCAAAATATTTACCGATTGAAAATCCAAGTGGTTGGTAGGCTCATCAAGCAAAAGAAAATTTGATTCAGAAATCAAGGTTTTGGCTAAAGCAACTCGCGATTTTTCACCTCCGGAAAGCACCTTGATTTTCTTGAAGACTTCCTCATTGGTAAATAGAAAGCATCCCAAAACTCCTCTTAACTCCATTTCTGACTTTGCACTTCCAGCTTGAGACATCTCTTGAATGATTTCATTATCCAAGGTGAGTGCTTCTAATTGGTGCTGCGCAAAAAATGATTTATTCACATTATAGCCTTCAGTTCGCTCCCCACTCGTCTTCTCTGAACCGTCGATCACACGAAGCAAGGTTGACTTACCTTTTCCATTGGCACCGATCAAAGCAATTTTATCTCCTCGCTCAATCCGTGCAGAAGTATTCTTTAAAATTACATTATCTCCGTAGGCTTTAGAAACTTGATCTAAAACCACCACGTCTCTTCCGGATTGTTTCGAAAATTTGAATTTAAAATTCACAGATACCTCATCGCTTACCACCTCATGGACTTTATCCAATCTATCTAAGGCTTTAATTCGAGATTGTACCTGATTAGACTTGGATGCTTTAGCTCGGAATCGCTCAATAAACTTCTCCGTCTGCTTGATCATCTGCTGCTGATTCTCATAGGCATTTTGTTGGATTTCCATCCGCTCCACTTTCTCCTCCTTATAGAAGGCGTAATTCCCTGCATAAAGTGTTAGCGTCTGACTTGCCACTTCTACGGTGCTGCTGATGCAGTTATTCAAGAAAGTCTGATCGTGGGAAACTACTACAACCGCTCCTTCGTAGGTCTTCAGATAATTTTCAACCCACTGAATCGAGGGTAAATCCAAATGGTTGGTAGGCTCATCAAGCATAAGTAAAGATGGCTTTTCCAATAGTAGCTTTGCCAGCATCACTCGCATTCGCCATCCTCCTGAGAAAGTCCGAAGGGGTTTTTCCAAATCTGCGGTTTTAAAGCCAATTCCTTCCAAAACCTCCTCAGCTTTAGCTTTGATGGTATAGCCTTCATTAGCCTCAAATCGCTCCTGAAGAAATGCAAGCCTGTTGATGATTTCCTCGGAATAATCGGTCTCCATTTTTTTCAAAACGGCATCGATTTCATCCTGCAATTGTAAAGTCTCTTTGAAT
>JBBQDY010000527.1:0-2160 GCA_038320155.1 Cytophagales bacterium | reverse complement strand
GAGTTTCGAAAAGGAATTAATGGATGACCTCGAATGCTCGGGGGACGAGCTGGCACAGACACTCAAAGAGCTCAAAACAATCAATAAATGGCTCGGAGGAAACGAGGTAACAACCAGCGGGCTTGAGAAGATATTCACGGTACATCCTCAGAAAGAATACTCGATCGCAGACATTGGATGCGGTGGAGGAGACATGATGCGAGTCATGCATGATTGGGCAAGGCGAAAACAAATCAAGACACATTTTGAAGGAATTGATGCAAACCCGAATATTATTGAACTGGCAAAAATTCGGCTCGCCGATCTGAAAAATATAACTTTAACCGTTCAAAACATTTTCTCACCTGAGTTTTTGGCGAGCAAAGTAGACGTTTGTACCTGCACCTTATTCACGCACCATTTTACGGATTCGGAGCTGGTGCAACTTTTGAAAGGGCTGAAATCAAAGTCCAAGCTGGGGATAGTCATTAACGATTTGCACCGAAACCCCATAGCTTATCGAAGTATAAAATTGCTCACCAAGCTGTTTAGCAAATCACCAATGGTCCAGAACGACGGCCCACTTTCCGTACTTAGAGCTTTTTCAAGAGCCGATTGGGAAAGAATTTTGGACCAGGCTGGGATGAAAGACTTTCAGCTCACTTGGCATTGGGCTTTCCGATGGCAAGTTTTAATCATATTTTGACCATAAAAAAATTCGAGTATTTCATGGAAATTTCACCAGAAGCTTATGATGCTATTGTCAAACAAGCAGTAGAATTAGCCTATCAGATCATCCCATCCATTCTTTACGCAATTCTCTTTTATCTAGTCGGTAGATTCATAATAGTAAGAGTATTAAAGGGATTGAGGAAATTCCTGAACGGACGAGAGGAAAGTCCATCCTTAAATGAATTCGTCTATTCTTTTATCAAAGTAATTTTATTCATTGTTCTCTTTTTAGGATTGGCAGCAATCATTGGAGTTCCTGTAACTTCTTTCTTGGCGATTTTTGGAGCAGCTGGTCTTGCGATAGGTCTGGCACTTCAAGGTTCTCTTTCAAATTTTGCCGGAGGTCTATTGATATTGGCATTCAAGCCATTTCGAGTAGGAGATGTCATAGTAGGTGAAGGACACACTGGAAAAATAACTAAAATCCAAATCCTTTATACTCATCTGATAACCTTTGACAACAGAGAAGTCATCATTCCGAACGGAAATCTTGCCAACTCTGACATCATCAATATGAGTACTCAAGAGACCAGAAGAACAGAAATTACTGTTGGTGTGGCTTATGGTACAAATATCAAGCAGGCAAAAGAAATCATTCTGAATATTTTTGCTAATGATCCACGTGTGTTGGAGGAACCTGCTCCTTTTGTAGCATTGAATAATTTTGGGGACAGTAGCCTTGACCTTGTTATTCGAGCTTGGGCAAGTGCATCTGATCTCTGGCCAGTATATTTTGACACAATGGAATCCATCAATACTGAATTTGAAAAGTATGAAATCGAAATTCCGTTCCCTCAACGAGTCGTTCATCAATCAAAATAAAATAGAAAGGCGATCATTTTGATCGCCTTTTCTCTTAGGATCTGGGAAGCACAATCGTTTTGCTACGATCCCTTATGGGGATGCTGCCTTCGCGGGACATATCCATCATTCCTGAAGTTGGTAGGAATCGTACTGTTTCATTTGGTCTCTATTGAGTTCAATGGCCGGATATTCATATTCATTTTCTTTGGGTTTTGTGTATCCTCATAAGTGCACGTATAGATTTAAACTAAAATCTTGGATGGAATCGGAATAAATTCCCCCTTTTTCAAAGGGGGTAAGGGGGACTTTTCAAACCAATTCAGCAATAAATTTGGCTACGTGCAGCATTGCGGATACACATATTTGGGTTTATATATTTCAAAAATTACCTCTTTGGCCCAAATGAATTTGATTGGTTTAAAAGTACTTACTGATTTCTTCTAATTTTTTCCGTTCGATCGCCGGCACATAAGTTTCTCCTTTGGCATACCCGACTGGAACTAGCAAAAATGGTTTTTCATTCGCTGGGCGCTCTAGAATTGAACTCAAAAAGTTCATCGGACTTGGTGTATGAGTGACGGCTACGAGACCAGCTTGATGAATCGCTGCGATTAAAAAACCACAAGCGATCCCAACTGATTCACT
>JBBQDY010000526.1:0-2172 GCA_038320155.1 Cytophagales bacterium | reverse complement strand
CGAAATCTATTACCAAAAGGGGCACGAGTACAACTTGGCGAGCTTTGTGGATTCCTACAAAGATGGACTCAAGTATTTCTCAGACACCTATGGAGACTTCCAGTTCCGACAGATGCGAATTTTGGAATTTCCACGGTATGCCGGTTTTGCGCAGTCCTTCCCGAATACAGTACCTTTTGCGGAAAGCTTCGGTTGGGTCGCTGATTTCTCTGATCCCAACAGCTTTGACTATGTGTATTATGTAACAGCGCATGAGTTGGCGCATCAGTGGTGGGGGCATCAGATCACACCAAATTATACTCGAGGTTCAAATCTAACTTCAGAGGCTTTGGCGGAATTCTCAGCTTTGATTCTCTCCGAGCGAAAGTACGGCAAGGAAAATATGAAGCGATTCCTGGAGGACGAATTGGATGATTACCTAAGCGGTCGAGCAAATGAAGGGAAAATGGAAAATGTCTTTATCAATTGCAATCGACCTTACCAGTGGTACAATAAAGGAAGTTTGATTCTTTATGGCTTGCGGGATCTGATTGGAGCCGATGCGATGGACTCCGCTCTATTCAATTTCAATAATGAGTTTGGATTGCGACAGGCGCCACCTTTCGCTGGTAGTTCGGATCTGTATCGGCATTTGGCTGCCAAAACACCGGATAGTTTGATGTACTACCTAGATGACACTTGGAATAAGATCACGCTTTACGACAACAAGGCAAGCGAGGTCTCTGCCAAG
The DNA here is from genome assembly GCA_038320155.1 of Cytophagales bacterium. Lineage (GTDB taxonomy): Bacteria > Bacteroidota > Bacteroidia > Cytophagales > Cyclobacteriaceae > Algoriphagus. Next base: position 1,442 of record JBBQDY010000526.1, on the reverse strand, counting down.
AAAATCGCAGCGGGAGAATATGATGTGACGATCAAGTTCAGCTCCCAGAAACTCTATGCCGATGGTTCGGGAATGGAAACTCCAGCTGAATACGAAGGAGACTACATCGATATCGGAATCTTTGCGGCAGATGATACAGACGCGCAAGGAAAAGACCGAGTGAATCCACTCTACATGCAAAAGTATAAGATCAAACCAGGTGAAAGCTCGCTCACCATCCGAGTGAAAGGCGAACCTGCCAAAGCAGGTATCGACCCACTAAACAAGCTGATTGATCGGCTTCCGGATGACAATACCATCTCGGTAGAGATTGAATAATCACTCAAAGCCCAGCCATTTTGGTTGGGCTTTTTTTGAATAGTTTTTTAATACTAAGATCACGAAGGTTTTGCGGAGGATCGCAAAGCTATCCTGCTCCTCCAGAAGCTGGACTTGGTTTATTCTTTTGTTCTTTAAACAGTAAAGAAAGCATAGCACGAATAGTTCGCCTGAAGAAATTAAAAGCCACGGCTCGACATGAAACGCTTTAACGGGATGGCTGAAAAATCAGCAAGGAGACTACAAAGAAATCATCCAATTCACTTACCATCTGATCAAGAAATTTAAGTAGAGAGCCAACCCAATAGATAAAAATTCCAGTTTGGCCTTTTTTTATGGCAAAAAATACCCCGTACAGGGTATTGTAGGAAAAAGAATGATTTAGGAAATTGGAAGTGATTTAGTATAGGAAAAACATCTGGTGTAAACAGGATTAGTTTGGTAGCGGAATAAAACTGAAACAATAAATGAGTTAGGCAACATAAAATGAACTACCATGATAATCTATGAATTAGTAAAACCTGGGATCTGGATAAATCAAACTAAAGATCAAGTCTTAAATATGAATTTAGAAAATATACTGAGCCATCTTATAAATTCATTTTACGAAACTAACCTTTCTTTAAATTTATTTAATGATGAAAGAATTCGGAATAGAATGAATCATGATCTGGAAAAAAACTCACGGCATCAAGACTATCAAATTAGACTAAAATTTGAAAAAGAAGTTCAAGGCAATTATTCAGAAAAAGATATTTATACCAATTACGAAGAAATAAGTTTCCAAACCGAAATAAAATTTAAAAGAAATAAATGGTCTACTGGAAGGCTTCCATTCATTTTTTCACATTCTCTTATTTTCATACATGCGCGAACATTTTTATATGCGTTAGACAACTTTGAAAGATCACTAGGTGTTTTGAGTAACGAAAAAGGAACTCCTGTTGAGTTAAAAAATATACATGAATCTCTTCTAAAAAAATTCCCTGATTTAAGAGCCGTTAGAAACAGTGCGCATCATTCAGAGGATAGAGTAAGGGGATTAAGTTTTAATAAAAAAATAAACTTAAAACCTCTTAAAAATTTTATCCATGCTCCATTGGGAGGAGTCCTAATTATCAATA
>JBBQDY010000525.1:0-2177 GCA_038320155.1 Cytophagales bacterium | reverse complement strand
TTCGATTCGTGGGTATTCCTGAAGTCGCTTTCCCAAATGCCAATCGGCGGTGTGAAGGATTTTAATCATGGGGTGATTGTTAAAAGTTTGAAGGTCAAATGTATTTCGCTTTCGGAGAAAAAGAGGTTAAAATGTAATTATTCGACTAGTAATCTAAGTTATATTTTATCCTGACTAGGAACAAACTTTACCTGTGACTTGTCAGGAATTGGCAGGCTTGTTGGAAAGACGCGATGAACTTCTAGTTTTGTGTATGCGGCTACTGCTTTGCTTTTTCTTATTTCTATTGATGAGTTCATTTGCTTTTGGGCAAGCGAAAGACTCTGTCCTGATTCAAAAAGGTCCGGCAAGTTTTTATGGAAAGAAATTTCACCTGAAGAAAACTTCGAGTGGAGAGGTATTTCACATCGATAGTCTGACTGCAGCGCATAAATTTTTGCCTTATGACACTTGGGTGAAAGTCACACGGGTAGATACCAAAGAATCAGTTTGGGTACGAATCAATGACCGATTGCCGAAATCCTCCAAAAGAGTCATCGATATCTCGAGACGTGCAGCAACTCACTTAAAGATGATCGATAAGGGAGTAGCTACCGTGAATGTCACGGTAGCTACAGTTGATGATATGAACCGATTGTATGCGCACTTCGATGGAGATGCTCCTGGTACCATTCGCGTTCGGGTCTACGAAAAGCCATTTTCCCTGCCCCGTCCAGAACCTTCTTGGGATTGGAAAATAGAGAAGAATAGTATTACTAACTGACTGATCTGTTATAAGTTTAATTTTCTTAATAGAAATTTAGTCCTTGAAAATCAATCCGTTACAGATTTAGTTGAAAAAAGTTTCAAACTAGAGTTGCAAATATAGTTGGGGGGTATATTCAAACCGAAAGATCAAAGTACTGGCCAGTCGGGGATTTTTTAATTCAATTATTTCTAACTCGCTCTCAGTTTTTTGCTTGAGGGCACAAACGACTAAAAAGATGAAAAAAGTAATTTTGAAATCAAGCGTAGCGCTATTTGCTTTGGTGGGAATGTTTTTTGTGGATATTCCTGAAGCTGAGGCTGCTGATTGTAGATTCTTGTACGTTACTGAAAATCCATTATTTGCGGTTTATGACTGTGATGGTACCTTGATAACAGTAATGAGAGGAGCTGAAATTAAAGCCTAAGAACTGAGCCACCCTTTTCGGGTGGCTTTATTAAATTTTCTTATACATTCCATGAAACAAACCATCCTAATTTTGCTCCTGATAGTATTTGGTTGTAGCCAAAATAAACAGGAGAACAAAATTAAATTTAGCTTTCAACCTGGTGAAATCATTTTTATAGATTCTACCAAGATAGATGAAGATGGAAGTGCTTTTAATTTTGTATTAAATCCTAAAATTTATCAAGATACGCTCTTAGTTTTTGGAGATGGGTCTTTTTCGGCAATGCATCTTTATCAAACCTTGACAGGTGAAAGGATTCATTATTTCTCCAATAGCACTTCAAAAGATTACCCTTTACCTACATCCGGCTTTTCAAATGCCTTAATTCAGGGGGATTCGATTTTTCTTCTAAATGTGATGCTTAACAAAATCTTGATATTTAATTTTGAAGGAGATTACTTAAATGAAATAAAGCTTAACAATAAGGAAAATAGTTTTGTGTTGAACTATTTGCCTTTTTTCGAGCGGATTAACGATTCATTCTTCATTAGTAACCGGCTGGACGAATCAATGCAAGAAAATTATAGAGCAGGGAAAATGCTAGCTAAGTTTTCATCTTCTGGTTCTTTTAAAAAAAGCTTTGGAAGTTATCCTGATAAGTATTCAGAAGGTGGACTCGCACTAGTCAAGGGTGAAAATGTAGTAAGAAAAGGTGATAAGCTTTATATTGTAAACCCAGTGGGTGTGTCTATTTTAAAAGAATTTAATCTTGATGGAGAACTTTTGAATTTTTATGAGTTCGAGAGCGAATATTTTGATCCCACTTTATATTATTTTGAAGGCAGTCCTTTCGACTCACCCTTGTTGGATCAATTCTTAAGTTTGGCTACGGACTCAAATTCAAAGGAAAGAATATTTTATCTTGCTTATACTCACTTCAAGAATAGAGACCAAATTTTAGGTCAAGAAACCTTCCGATTTATGTTAATGAAAATTGATTTGGAAGAAAACACTATTAAAGAA
>JBBQDY010000524.1:0-2181 GCA_038320155.1 Cytophagales bacterium | reverse complement strand
ATTATTTGTCAACGACGGGGAATTGACGATCACCGCTCTTCTATTCCCAAGCAAACCTTGGAATAAGGTTTCGATCCTTTCTGGGGCAACAGATTTGGAAATATTTGAACTCAAAAAATAGTATCGCAAGCGTGTAGGTTTTGTTATTATTTCTTTTGAAACTTAGCCAAATCAAAAAATAAAAATGAACAAACTGCTCTCATTACTTATGATTTCGCTCAGCTGGATCATTGGAATGGTAGCAGTTTTTTCTTTTGATCAAGTTCCACAGACTGAAGATCAACAAGTTTCTGTCCAAGCAAGTTTTGATTTTTCACAGGATTATGAAATTGAAATTTCGGGAACAAATCTCTCCCTTGAGATTCCAAGCTTTAAGATTGATTGGCAGCTTTTCGGAAAGCATAATTCCGATTGGGAAACTTTTGGGAGAACCATAATAACCCAACTTTCATTTCAAGAGTATCCCAAAAAGGCACTTGTCTTATTTGATGTAAAATCTCTTTTTCTCCACTTTTTCTATCCTTGGTAGGTTGAATTGATTTCAGCGGCTGAACCTTCAGCTATTTTAAAATCATTTCATAACAACAACCTACACTCATGCAAAATATTGATATGACGACGATCACGTTGTCCGCATTACTGATTACCGGTTTTATTGCCCCCTTTGTCCTCTATTCATTAAATGCCAATCGTGCAGAAAAAGCAAATGCCCATTCATTTAACGAGTTAACAAAGGAATACGGAGTCAATCCTACAGTAGTGGACAGATGGAGAAAGCATTACACCCTAGGCTTGGACAAACTCAACAATAAATTGATTTATTTCCGATATGGAGATTTTCCTCAGCAGGCAATTTTTGACTTGAATGAGGTCGTAAAAGTCAGTGTACAAGAAAAGAACCGAATAGTTGTAGTCGGCACTGAAAAGCGAAATATTCTGGAATATTTAGCGATACAACTTCATTTCAAAGATCCTAAGCATTTGGCAAGAACTATAGAAATCTATGATGGTGAGCTATTCACCAGTCAATTAGGAGAGCGGGTAATTGCCAATAAATGGCGGGACCTCTTAAACACTCACCTGAAGTCAGCTTAATTTGAACGTAATTATTTTAGGTCTTCAAGTTTAAAAGTGATCAAATCTTTTGGTCACTTTTTTTTTGCTTTATTGGGGTAGTATTATTTTATTAGGTTTTAATTTTTAAAATGCACAGATAGCCGTAGCCGCAGTCGATGACAAACTTAGACCCTTTGGATCGGTGGAGCTTATACCGCTAGAAAAACCAGTATTCGTTTCCAATTTCCCTAAACTAGACTATCAGAAAGTTGCTATTTCGTCTAACGAGTACTTCTTGGAGGTATCTGGGGATTATATGCTTTTGGAAGAGTTTGTCAAAGAGGAAACTCGAACTAAAGAAACCATGGCAGAGCGAAATTACGGATACGGACCAGCTGATCGAGAAGTAAATGAAGAGCAATTAGCAACAATGAGCCCAGAAGCGATAGGTCAACGACTTGGTATAAGAGGAAATAGAATAGGAAATTATAATTACGGGCAAAAAACAGGACCACCTTTGTTAATTGTCGACGGAGCACAACTTCCTTTTGAGGTTTTATGAAATTATTTTTCAGCTGAGTTAAAGTCTATAAAAGTTTACACATTTAGTTCCACCATATTCGGAATGGCTGGCTATGCGGGAGTTGTGATGGTCGAAACTAAAAAAGGTTCTAGAACTAGGCCAAAAATTGAGACAAAATTCAATTCAGAAGGCTTTCAAATTTTTCCCATTCCGGGTTTTACCGATTTTCCAGAATTTCCCAAAATCCCTCCTGCTCATAAATACCTTACTAAAAAACCAACCATTTATTGGGAACCACTTGCTGAAACAACAAATGGAGTATTCAAAGTAAGAGTAAAAGTTCCGTATGGAATCAACCGATTTCGAATCCAAGTCGAAGGCAGGTCTTTGGATGGCGAGGTGATTTATAAGGTAATAGACTTGAAACTTTAGATCAGATTTTAGGGATATTATGGCTTATTCATTTGCATCTACCTACTAGGGTGTAGTAGGATCAATCTTCCGCCTAAGCGTATTCTTATAGTAGTCGTATGCAATTACACCTTTCTATCGAACCGAATCCACGCGGCCGAGGCTATACTTGAAATCCACGCTCTTCGCCC
>JBBQDY010000523.1:0-2187 GCA_038320155.1 Cytophagales bacterium | reverse complement strand
GGAGGATTTGCCTGAAGGCTGGAATTCAAAACCTCCAGGGATAATCACTCAGACAATTGGAGACGACTTTGTGATTTATAATGAAGCCGCAGTTTTGAAAGTGCCAAGTAGTATAGTCCCGCAAGAATACAATTACCTAATCAATCCCACTCATCCAGACTCTTCCGAGATAAAAGTAATTGGAACCTCAAAAATGGACTTTGATAAACGATTTAAGAGTGCAAAGAAATAATCTTTTCTAGGCTTGGAAAAAGCTGTAAATCAAAAAATTATATGTGTATCCTCATAAGTGCACGTATGGAATTAAAACAAAATCTTGATTGGAATCGGATCAAGTTCCCCTCCCGATGGCCATCGGGATCAAAGGGCGTAAGAGCCTGTCCCGAATATCGGGAGGGATTTTTCAAATCAAATCAGTAACAAATTTGGCTGCGTGCAGCTTTGCGGATATACATTAAAAATTATATTCCTCTTGAACAATTTATTGGTAACAGCTCAGCTAGAATAAGAGCTTATTTCCCCTTTGATGGCAGCCCATTCCCTGATTTGCGATAAATGTCGTAAAGCCGCCGGAATTAAATATATGAACCTATCCAAATTAATCTGCAATTGAAATCCCAAAAGAAAGTCCTGGTTATTTGTAGATACTGACTACGTCTTATATAATTTATGCTAAACCTTTTGAAAATCCTTCGCGATTTCATTTGCGATCTTTGTGAATCTTGGCGGTAAGAAAGTCTTCCAATCCTTTCAAAAACCATTGCTCCTTCCCCATCGAAATCCTATTTTTACAAGCCCTAATTTTTCCAGAATACACATGCCTCAAACAAAAGCTGAACTCCGAATCGCCCAACTTTCCGAACAGATCAACAGACACAATTCCCTCTATTATGAGGAAAGTACACCCGAAATATCTGATTATGAATTCGATCAGCTTTTGGAGGAATTGATCAGTCTGGAAAATCAATTTCCGGATTTATTAAAGTCAGATAGCCCAAGTCAGCGAGTTGGCGGTACGATTACTAAGGATTTTCAGACTGTCGAGCATTCCACAAAAATGCTTTCTCTTGGCAATACCTATACCATCGAAGAATTGGTTGCCTTTGACGAGCGAGTTGAAAAAGGCCTTGGAAGAACTGACTATGAATATTTCTGCGAAATGAAATTTGACGGCGTCGCCATCAGTCTAGTCTATGAAAATGGAAAGTTGGCTAGGGCTGTAACCCGAGGCGATGGCTATAAAGGAGATGACGTTACTGAAAATGTAAAAACGATTCGAAACATTCCGCTTACTATTAAAGGTGAAGGCGTTCCCGATAATTTTGAAGTTCGAGGTGAAATATTTTTACCTCATGCGCAGTTTCAAAAAATAAATCAACAACGCGAAGAAAATGGGGATGCTCTGCTCGCAAACCCTAGAAACGCAGCTTCTGGAACACTGAAAATGCAGGATTCGGGAGTGGTTGCGAAACGTAGGTTGAACTGCTATTTCCACCAATTACTAGGCGTAGATGAAGTCGAGACCCACGAGGACGCCATTCATCAAATTGAAAAATGGGGTTTCAATGTCTCCCGAACTTACCGAAAAACGGATTCCATTCAGGATGTGGTCCAATACATCGAAGATTGGCGTGAAAAACGTTTTACCCTTCCTTTGGATACCGATGGCGTAGTCTTGAAAGTCAATAGCTATGCCCAGCGTGAGGAACTGGGTTTCACCGCGAAAAATCCTCGGTGGGCTATTGCCTATAAGTACAAAGCTGAAAGTGCGGAGACTGAATTGCTCTCGATCACTTACCAAGTTGGACGTACAGGAGCAATCACGCCAGTGGCGAATTTGGCTCCAGTAAGTCTTGCCGGGACAACCGTTAAGCGTGCTTCGCTCCATAATGCCAATGAAATAGAGAGATTGGGACTTCATGTCGGCGATTTTGTCTATGTCGAAAAAGGAGGCGAAATCATTCCTAAAATCACGGGAGTAAATGAGGCGCGTCGAAAGTCAGAAGCAAAAACAGTGTCTTACATCACACATTGCCCGGAATGTAGGACTCAATTAGAACGGAAAGAAAGTGAAGCGAAACATTACTGTCCAAATACCTTGAAATGCCCACCTCAGGTATTGGGGAGAATTGAGCATTTTGTCTCCAAAAGAGCTATGGACATTGATTCATTGGGAACGGAGCGAAT
>JBBQDY010000522.1:0-2202 GCA_038320155.1 Cytophagales bacterium | reverse complement strand
TTCGATCTTCTTCATTTTTAAAATTCTTATATTTGAACTGAATCATTTACGGAGCCAAGCTGTTTTGCTCCTGATTGAAAAGAGAATTTAAAGGTACAAAGATATGATTATCGTTTCCGACAAAGCTAAAGCGCGAATTTTAGAGCTCAAGAAAGAAGAAGGTAGAACTGAAAATGAAAATATTCGGGTGTCTGTAAAAGGCGGTGGATGTTCAGGCTTGATGTATGATCTAGGTTTTGATGGAGCTCAAGTCGACACGGACCATGTATTCGAAGATAAAGGCGTGAAGATTCTGGTTGACCGCAAAAGTTTACTTTATTTGGCTGGAACCACATTAGAATTCACCGATGGATTGAATGGCAAAGGTTTTCAATTTGTCAATCCAAATGCAAATCGAACCTGTGGATGCGGCGAAAGCTTCTCAGTTTAATTCCATTTAAAGAGCTCTTCAGAAGACAGCCCAATAAGCTGTCTTTTTTTATGAATAATTTAACCACCAAGATCACAAGGGTTTCGCCGAGAAGCACAAAGGAGTTTCAATCTTTTGTAAGAGGATCGCAAAGGAGCTCCGTACAGTTGTCCTGCTTCTCCAGAAGCTGGACTTGACTTAGTCCAAAATATCCACGTTTCAGCTCGAAATTCAAAATGATTTTCAGGATGTTACAGGAGTACTAAAAAGTTAACTTTTGGCACCATCATTCCTCACAATTCTTAGCCAAACCTTATTTTTGTCTGATTTCCAGTCAGAATTGAATTTCCTTATTGAGGTCAAAAACTAAAAGCACCACCAATCACATTTATTTAAAGGGTTTCCCCGATTTCCCCTTCAATTCTTACCTTTGCCCACATCAAAATAACAAACCCAAATTCATGGAAGATCAAATCAAGAAAATTCAACTCAATGACCTACACACTGCCCTAGGTGGTAAAATGGTGCCATTTGCAGGATTTAATATGCCAGTTCGATACAGCTCTGATAATGAAGAACATCTTTGTGTGCGAAATGGAGTTGGAGTATTTGATGTGTCCCACATGGGTGAGTTTATGGTCGAAGGACCCGAGGCCTTGAACTTGATTCAAAAAGTAACTTCAAATGATGCTTCTAAATTAGTTGAAGGCCAAGCGCAGTATTCTTGCTTTCCAAATGAAACTGGAGGAATCGTAGATGATTTGATCGTTTATAAGTTTGCAGAAGAGAAATACATGTTGGTAGTGAACGCTTCCAATATTGATAAAGATTGGAATTGGGTCAATCAGCACAATACCATGGGCGCTCATTTGACAAATATTTCGGACGAGCTTTCACTTTTTGCTGTGCAAGGTCCTAAGGCGATCGAAGCGGTGCAATCCCTGACTCCGGTCAATCTTTCTGAAGTGAAATTCTATCATTTTACTTTAGGAGAATTTGCAGGCAAAAAGGATGTAATCATTTCAGGAACTGGATACACCGGTTCTGGAGGATTTGAGATCTATGTGAAAAATGAGGATGCGGAGGAAGTTTGGAATGCAATTTTTGAAGCTGGGAAAGACTTCGATATTAAACCAATCGGTCTTGGTGCACGAGATACACTCAGAATGGAAATGGGTTATTGCCTTTACGGAAATGACATCACCGATACGACTTCCCCAATTGAAGCAGGTCTTGGATGGATCACCAAATTCACCAAAGATTTCACCAATTCGGAATCGATAAAAGCACAAAAAGAAGCTGGTGTAACGCGAAAACTGGTTGGATTTGTAATGCAAGAGCGAGGAATTCCCAGAGGCCACTACCCTATTGTTGATGCTTCTGGCGAATTGATCGGCGAAGTGACTTCCGGTACTCAGTCGCCAAGTATGGGAGTTGGAATAGGAATGGGATATGTGAAAACTGACTTTGCGAAGCCTGGAACAGAGATTTTTATCCAGGTAAGAAATAAAAATTTGAAGGCTCAGGTCGAAAAATTACCGCTTTTAAAAGCATGAAATCGAGCATGAAATTTATTAATGCTCAGGGATGATTATCAGTCATGCGAAGATTCCATATGACCTTTAAAAAACAACTAATAAACAGATGAAGAAAGTAGAGATCTGCTTCAGTCCTGAGTTGATTCACTTACATTCATTGAAAGGTAAAATCGTGGTGGTGGTCGATATTTTTCGAGCGACCTCCACCATGGTTGCGGCTTTGGCAAATGGGATCACTGAAATCCGAACGTTTGC
>JBBQDY010000521.1:0-2209 GCA_038320155.1 Cytophagales bacterium | reverse complement strand
GAATCTGTTCGGCTTTTTGATTTTGGAAACTCAATTATTGTGGAGGTTGGGGATCAAAAATTGGAAGAAAGTAACTTGGTAGCGGCTGATTCAAATTTTTATCGAGTTTTTGACTTCGAACTGATTCAAGGCAGCAAGGAAAAAGCGCTGACTGAACCGAACACGGTGGTTTTGACCGAATCCACTGCAAGTCGAATTTTCCCTGGGACCAACCCAGTTGGCAAATCTTTGAAGCTCTTTGGGCAGGATTATGCAGTTTCTGGAGTAATGGTAGATGTTCCGGATAATTCTCATTTGAAGATGGATTACATCTTTTCTTCCACTTCATTTCCAGGTCTGGCTCAAGAAAATTTTACGGGTTTTTCCGCTTTCACTTATTTAAAGCTAAGTCCAGAGACTGATCCGAAGCAAGTGGAAGCAGCAATTCCCGGATTGGTGAGTAAGTATGCAGCCGGTCAAATCGAACGTGACCTAGGGATTTCTTTCGCAGAATACACCAAAGCTGGCAATGGCTATCGTTACTTTCTTCAACCGCTGACCGACATTCATTTGCATTCGAATCTGGAGGCAGAAATGCGGCCGAATGGGAATTATCTGTATGTCTACATTTTCATCTGCATAGCCATTTTTATCCTCGTTTTAGCCTGTATCAATTTCGTGAATCTTGCCACAGCCCGATCTGCGGAGCGAGCCAAAGAGGTCGGGGTGCGAAAGGCGATGGGTTCTGCAAGAAGACAGATCATCATTCAGTTTTTGCTTGAAGCTATTGTCCTGACCTTTATTTCCCTTTTGATTGGGATAGTTTTGGTTAGTTTCGCCTTACCATTTTTCAATCAATTGGCTGAAAAGTCACTTCGAATTGATTTGGAATCGGTCCTGATTTCACTTCCCTTTTTAATTGGATTTGGCCTTCTGATTGGCTTGCTCGCCGGCTACTATCCGGCTTATCACATTTCCAAACTCAATACGATCAGCATACTCAAAGGAAAGCTTCAAGTGAATGGAAAAAGCAATTGGCTTCGAAATGGACTGGTGGTCTTTCAGTTTGCCATTGCAATGATTTTGATCTCTGGTACTTTGATCATCAATCAGCAAATCAATTTTATCCAATCGACAAGTTTGGGTTTTGATCGGGAAAATGTGCTGGTTCTGGATGGATTCTTCAATCAGGAAAATCAGGAAGGAATTAAATTCGAAATTGAAAAGCTAGCTGAAGTTTTGGCTGTGGGACTTTCCAGTTCCTTGCCTGGCAAAGCCACCATCGGGGTGCAGTTTACAGTTCCCGGAGAGCGAAATGTCTTTACTGCAAAAGGAATTGCAGCAGATGAGGAATTTCACGAAGCACTTCAAATTCAAGCAAATTCTGGTCGTATTTTCGATAAAAGCTTCAACGATTCCCTTTCCCTTATTTTGAATCAGGAAGCGGCCAAGGTCTTTTTCGGAGAGGTTGATCCAATTGGGAAAAAGCTATTGACCAACGCTAATGTGGATGGAGAAAATATTTCACTGGAATTTACCATTATCGGCGTGGTGGACAATTTCAATTTTGAGTCACTGCATACACCTGTGACGCCTTTGGTAGTCTTCCATAGCAAAAACCCGGTGATCGGATTTCAGAATTTTTTAACTATTCGATATGCTGGTGTGGATCAGGCGGATTTGCTGTCAAAAGTGGAGGAGATTTGGGGAAATCTTTCTGACGGCTCGCCTTTGGCATATTCTTTTTTGGATGCGGATTTGGCAGAATTATACCAAAATGAACGCGTTTCCGGACAAATCCTCGGTGTGTTTTCGATTTTGGCGATCATCATTGCCTGCATAGGTCTATTTGGGTTAGCGGCTTATACGGCTTTTCTCCGAACCAAAGAGATTGGCGTTCGGAAAGTTTTGGGAGCTTCTGTTGGAAGTATTGTGGTTTTGCTTTCCATCAAATTCGCCAAGCTGGTAGGAATAGCTTTTCTCATTGCCGTGCCTGTTGCTTGGTTTGCAATGGATAATTGGCTGGATTCCTTCGCTTTCAAGATTGACTTAGGAGTTTGGGTTTTTGTGATCGCGGGATTGATTACGCTTGTGATTGCTTTGCTTACAGTAAGTTATCAGGCGATTGCTGCCGCGTTGGCGAATCCGGTGAGGAGTTTGAAAAGTGAGTAAGACTCTAAATCAGAAAGCTAAAGTGAGAAAGCTAAAAGAGGTTAAATGTTCTTCATGG
>JBBQDY010000520.1:0-2218 GCA_038320155.1 Cytophagales bacterium | reverse complement strand
CGTAAATCGCAAATCTCAGATCGTAAATCCTACATCACTTTCAAATCCGGGTTTTTCGGTCCAAAATGCTTCAGCATTACGATAGGATCGGTTTTAGAAAGATTGATAATCTTCACCCCAGCTTTGGCAGCCGACTCAGATACAAAATACTCATCATGTGTGAGTTGTCCAAAACGGATCAGTGAAGGCGTCTCGATATCCCAATTTCCCATTGTGCCATGTCCTTGCATCATGATCATTCCGTAGGCAGCATTGTCGGTGATAGTGACTGTTTGACCAGGAAATACGGTCAACTCCTTTGCAGAATAGTCATTCGAGCGATAGCAAATCCATGCATCGTGATAACCTGCAGCATGCATTTTTTCCACATCTTCAACCGGCTTTGGCTCCATGTAATGATTGTCCATCAGGTTTGGATTGACATTCAAATCCCAATCGATCATTTCCACCAAAAGCTCATAATCTCCCCATCGGTCTTTCGGAGTAGCATTCCAAAGCAATTCATCCGGGATAATCGCCTCATTCACCAGTGATTGGTACATGGCGAAAATATCTGATGCTTTTTGAGGCTCGTAAGTACAAAGTGACCCCGGCGCATGGAGCATTCCCGGAGGAACATCCCAACCTGTTCCCGGCTGAAGTCGGAAAGCCTGAGAATAGTTTGTGATTTTGTTATCGCCTTTGTTGAAGTTTTTCAAGCAATTCAGAATAGTTTCTTTGCTGGTTCCCGGAGCAATACCAAAGAAGGTGTAGGGGAAATCGCCTCCATGATTATTGACTTGAGGAGGGAAATAATAGGCTTCAGGTTTTCCGTTTTGACCGGTCAATTTTCCAAATTCATCACTCGGGTGAATATGATGCGGAAGCGGTCCCATGTTGTCAAAAAACTTAGAATACATCGGCCAGGATTTGTGACCATCCCAAAGTCGGTCACCAATGATCTGCGCACCTAGTTCGTCAATCGCATCTTTTAGTAAAAAGAGTTCGGTCTTTTGGCCATCTTCAAAAGCAATATGGCTCAATCCTTCATTCTTGGAAGTCAATGGCCCATTTTCAGCTGGCGTGGTGGATGAAAACCAACGCTCATCGATTCCTCCACGATTTCCACCAAGGCTGTAATAATCATCTGGATGGAGTTTGATTCGGCGACCGGGCACACAAAATGATCTTGGCACCCAAGTAGGTGTTAATCTTAAAATTCCTTCCCCTTGTTCGAGGGCTTTTTTTGCTAGGCTCATTTTTATTTATGATTTGAAAATTGAAAGATTGGAAAATTGAAAGATTCGAGTCCGAGTTACTTCATTATTAGAAATTTAGCATTCGGCGTTCGATATTTTCTAGGTACAATTTTGGAATTCCGATACTCCGCTTGTTCCAAATTTTAAATTATTCATTTTAAATTTTAAATTCTCTGGATTTGTCGCCAGTTAGAACCGAAAGCTTCAACTCATATTCTCGCTTTTCTCCGGGTTCTAATAAGATCAAGCTGCCATCGGCTCGGGCATTTGCCTGACCGATAGGCGGATGAGTTGCTGGTTCGAGAGCTGTCACGTATTCATTTTTTCCCCAGTGCTGCCAGTTGATCAGCCAAGGGAGTTGAGATTTTTGAAACTCAATTTTCAATCCCAGTCCCAAGGCATCATTTGCATAGCCACAGGTTATCCTATCACTTGAATCAGCTATGGGATCGATAAACGCCACATCTTCACCAAATCCTGCATGTTCATCCATTGGTCCTGCGCATTGGGTAAACTCATGTTTAAGATTGAAATCTGTGTTATTCGCATCGGTGGCTTTTGGCTTTTTATCACCTTTCCAGATGATGCGGGTTCCTTCATCGATCAGCGGCCAACCGCAATTGATGTGATACAAAAGCAAATGCGGCGCAGGTGTATTTCCGCGATTGATGACGGAGTCTTTGATATGGATTCCTGCTGAACCCAAGCTTCCTGAGATGCTTCGTGTAAGCTCGAGGCTTGGCCCGAAAGTGGTGGTTTCCCGAACTTTCCCTACGATCTCAAAACTTAGATCACTCGAGAAAATGTCAGGCTGCTTGATCGAGATTAACTCTACCGGAGTATTCGAATAATTACCATGAAGCCCTCTCGAACCACTTTCATCCGAGTTCGGCGGACCGGCATTCGATAGGCCGCAGGTAGTTACTAATCCTCCACCGAACGTACGCAACCAGTCGATCCCCTGATTGGAGAAAGGTTGG
>JBBQDY010000519.1:0-2222 GCA_038320155.1 Cytophagales bacterium | reverse complement strand
TTGGGTCTGTTTTGATTACTTTCCAAGGCTCGGTTTCTGCAAGGTATTTATTACCAAGACGAGCGAGATCCATCATAATTCCCAATGCTTCTCGGAATCGATAGCGCTCAATCGACGCTGCAATTTTCTCAGGAAAGGCCTCCAATTCAGCAATCACCTCAAGGTCGTAACCTGTCAGCTCACCTTTTACAGGCACCACTCCTTGAAAATATTTATCAGTTAACACCACGGCGCGATTCACAAAATTGCCATAGATCGCGACGAGTTCTGAATTATTGCGCGTTTGGAAATCCTTCCAGGTAAAGTCATTGTCTTTGGTTTCCGGAGAATTGGCAGTCAATACATAGCGAAGCACATCTTGTTGACCTGGGAATTCTTCAAGGTATTCATGAAGCCAAACCGCCCAATTTCGTGAAGTAGAAATTTTATCTCCTTCCAAATTCAAGAACTCATTTGCTGGCACATTATCCGGAAGAATAAATTCGCCATGAGTCTTAAGGATCGCTGGAAAAATAATGCAGTGAAATACGATATTATCTTTTCCGATAAAGTGGACCAATTTGGTATCCTTGTCTTTCCAATACGGTTCCCAATCGATTCCTTTTTCCGCTGCCCATTCTTTTGTCGAAGAGATGTAACCAATCGGCGCATCAAACCACACATAAAGTACTTTACCTTCTGCCCCATTCACTGGAACAGGAATTCCCCAGTCCATATCGCGAGTCATCGATCTCGCTTGTAGTCCATCTCCGGCTTCCAACCAAGATCTACACTGTCCGAGTACATTATTTTTCCAATCATCAGCATGCTCCTCCAAGATCCACTTTTTCAAAAAATCGGTGTATTTACCCAAGTCCAAAAACCAGTGCTTGGTCTCTTTCAGTATCGGAGTTCGGCCGCTCAATTTTGATTTCGGATTGATCAAGTCAGTTGGGCTTAAGGAACTGCCACATCGCTCACATTGATCTCCATAAGCGCGCTCGTTCCCACACTTTGGGCAAGTGCCTTCGATGTAGCGATCTGCTAAAAATTGGTTGGCTTCCTCGTCATAGTATTGCTCGGTAACTTGCTCAAGAAATTCTCCCTTTTGATACAAATCCTTGAAAAGCTCCTGGGCAGTCTCGTGGTGAATCTTTGCAGAAGTCCGTGAATAATGATCAAAGCTGATCCCGAATTCATCAAAACTTGCCTTCATCATCTCATGGTATCGATCCACGATTTCCTGAGGAGTCTTATTCTCTTTTTTTGCTTTGATGGTAATCGCTACCCCATGTTCATCAGATCCGCAGACGTAGGCTACATCCCTTCCTCTGCTACGCAAATATCGGACGTAACTATCTGAAGGAATATAACATCCCGCCAAATGACCGATATGAAGTGGACCATTGGCATAAGGAAGAGCGGAGGTGACGGTATAGCGCTTAAAATTAGTAGAACTCATAGGTTATTAATGATCAAATCGTCAGAGAAAATAACGAAAGGAAAGTCTGTTAGTAGAAGAGTCACAAAGATAGGGAAATCAGCCAAAGCAGGCCTCAGGCATTGACAAATTCGTTTCTGGCTTCATCCGTCAATATGCCATTATAGATTATTGTAATGGCCTGATCATAGATTTGAGAAGGGCTTAGCTTCATCTGCGTGGTAATGTCCTCCGGAAACTGGCTGATGAATTTGGGGTCCAAAAGTGATTGTACAGCCGCCGCATAAAGCATCACCATCAGGCTTACATTAATTCGAGGATTTACAAGTCCCTGAGCAACACCTTGGCTAATGAGTTTTTGAAATCGGATATAGGCGGATTCGTTAATGTAGATCCGAAGTTCCTCCCAGATCTCCGGAGCATATTCCCGTAGATCTTCAAAAAGTTCAGGATTAATTGGGGCTAGATGAGTGGCGATTACCGTGAGCGTGGACTTAAGCTTGAGCGGAAATGGGATGTATTTATTTTCCAAAATTGCCTCCACCTTAGCCGTCAACTTGGTTTTTAGAATTTCGAAAGAGGCATTAAGTAGCTCAAGCTTTCCTGGATAATATTTATAGAGCGTCTTTTTGCTCATGGAAAGTGAATTCGCAATATCATCCATGGTAGTATGTCGATATCCTTTCTCCAAAAAAAGAGCGTAGGCCGACTCCAAAATACTACGCTCAACTGCTGGTTTTTTGCTCATGGAGATTTAGGGGAAAGGGAAAGCAAAGTTTAAAATAATCGGAGGATTTACAAC
>JBBQDY010000518.1:0-2241 GCA_038320155.1 Cytophagales bacterium | reverse complement strand
TGATTGGCAGACTTGTAGTGGATCCTTCTTATGCCTAGATCTCCTAAAATTTTCTGAAAATCTCCCAAATCTCCCATTTTGGTAGTAGCGCTGGTGATCAGATTGATCTTAAAGTTTTCTGCATTTGCCTTTCTTTCTTTTATAAAATCCTTTGCCTGATCCGGAGCATACTCCTTATTCTCAAAAGAAATCGCCCCATTAGATTTCATTTGCAATGTGAGGTCAAAGTCTACCTCATCTAAATCCGCCTTAGTGGCATTTACATATAATTCACTTACAGTAGCATTAGGCTCTGCTTGAGCTGTCACTCTTTCACTGAAAAAGTAGACTAGCACACCTAAAACAGGTACCAAGACCAAAATCTTGATCCAACTTTTCGAACTCATTGATTTACGTTTCATCATTTCAAATCTTTTTTTGGTTAATGAAAAATTAAGACTACTTGCCAACCCGTGCTTCTGCCCTGAAAGCATCATCGCTAAAAGTTGGCTCTCGTATTTTTCCAGTGAAATGCTGCGCAAAGCCACTTCATCTGCTATAAATTCATGATTAAGTTTAATCGTTTCCTTGGCCCAATACAGCCCCGGATGAAACCAAAGTGGCACCAGCAACGCCTCAATAAATAATATATCCCAGCTATGCTTCTCCACGATATGCGTACGCTCATGCTCAAACACAGCATCGGTAAACTTCCCATTTTTAAGATCTGATTCAGCAACGAAAATATATTTCAAGAAGGAATAGGGAATTGTGTCTTCTTTCAGCAAAACCAGCGTCTGTCCTCGATAGCTGACCTTTACATTTCGCTGAATTTGATTGACTAGAATCTTGATATTCCTGACAAATCGGAACAAAAAGATCAGAGAAATCAGGCTGTAAATACCAATAAACAGGTATTCCCAATTGAATGGAGCTTTTTCTACAGGAGTATAAACTGGAGCAACATCCACCGATGTCTGACTTGTTGTTTCAGGGAAATATTCCTGAGACACTAACTGAGTTGGCTCTTCCACAACCGCCGGAAACTCAATCCTAAAAAGTGGAATTAGAAAAGAGGCCACCACCGCAAAAAGCAGGAAAAACCGATTGAATCGATGCATCACCTCGCGCTGCAAAAGCAATCGGTGCAGTAGTAATAAAATAAGCAGACAGGCTATGGATTTGAGTAAGTAAACCATCATTTTTTCTGATTAAGCTGATCTTCAATAATGCTTTTGAGTGTTAATAATTCCTCTTCGGAGAGGTCCGTCTTTTTGGTAAAAAAAGAAGCAAACTGGGCGGGTGAGTCGTTAAAGAAATTCTTAATCAAACCATTGATATGCTTCGCAAAATAATTCTCTTTGGTAACAAGGGGAAAGTACTGTCTCATATTTCCAACCGAGTTGTATCCCACGAAATCCTTATCCTGCATCCGCTTGAGTAAGGTAGAAATGGTGGTAGCCGCTGGCTTTGGATCTGGATATACCTCCAATAAATCCTTCATGAAGGCAGATTTCAGCTCCCATAGGTGATTCATCAACTCCTCTTCTGTTTTCGATAATTTCATAATTTCTAAAAGTCTTTCTACAAATGTAGAAGACTATTTTAATTCTACAACTGTAGAAGAGAGTTAATTTGAAAATTCTAATCGGACTTACTGACTCAAATCCTGATTTAACTTCAAAAAAATTGAAGAATCACCCTCAATGCTGAAGATTCTATGAAATCAAGGTTTGAAATCTACCTTTAGCCTAAAGAATCTAAAAATCTCCCTAAGATTTGATTTGAAGTTTTCCGAAGGAATAGTAAACTCGAAGCCCATAGTTGGGAGTTACCATCAGGAAGTTTTAATTTCGAACCTGCTCAAAACCTAGATTACTACATGTCAGCTGAAAATATACGATTACAAGAAGACCGAGAATTTGAAAAGCATTGGAAAAAATGGGGTCCATACCTAACTGAGCGTCAATGGGGTACTGTCCGAGAAGATTATAGTCCAGATGGAGCCGCTTGGGAAAATGTCACCCATGACGATGCTCGAAGCAAAGCTTATCGCTGGGGAGAAGAAGGAATCGCTGGTATTTCCGATCATAAGCAGAAGTTTTGCCTTGCTTGGGCTTTTTGGAATGGCAAAGATCCTTTCATCAAAGAACGGCTTTTTGGGTTATCCGGAAATCAGGGAAATCACGGAGAAGATGTCAAGGAAATCTATTATTACCTTGATTCTACGCCTACGCATAGCTACATGAAGATGCTGTATAA
>JBBQDY010000517.1:0-2243 GCA_038320155.1 Cytophagales bacterium | reverse complement strand
CTATCATCACGGTATCGATAGTAATAGATAGGTCTTCAAGGATATTCCTAGCTTCAGCGGATTCTAAATCGTTATTGTCACAAGCAGAAAGTAACGCGACAATTGAAATCGTGAGTAGTTTTTTCATAGTTGTCTAAAAATCAAAAGTGAATACCGCAAAGCCCAGTTCGTCCTCGACATTTACATAAGACCAGAGCTTGCCGTCTTTGAAGAAAGGAGAACTTGGAACTCTTGAAATGTCAGGCAATAACGCTTCTCCGATCAACTTGAACTCGGGATCATAGACATACATGAATACTTGGCTTTCGCCAATTTGAAATGCTTCTGCCATAAAAATGGGCTTTCTGCCGAAGCGGAAAAAAACCTGCCTCTTTTCATCCCAAATGGGCGGCCCAAAGGTGAAACTCATAAAGAACTTCTTCAGCTCCTCCTGATACTCCTCGTCCGTTTCGACGGTGTTTTTCAGCTTGACGTCATTTGCCTCCGGACTAAACTCATGGACAAACGAATGATAGTGTAGCGAGCCCCTCTCCAAATCATAGCGGTAAAATGCACTGGTCGATGGGGTCAGCGCCAAGATCTGCTTGTTTAATTCCTTCAGATACATATATTCGTCCAACAAGTAGTGAGTGGATACGCCGACTTTTAAGTCAAAAATCCAATCCATCTCCGGAATCGGAAAATTGGCTATTTCAAACGTTTCCAAATCGATCTTTGCAAAAGTTCGGGGCCCATGAAATCGAATCCCCGGTAGGGAAAAAATGCTTTTTTGATCTTTGGACAGGACAATTCCATAATCCAGCTCCTCCAAATCCGAGGAAATGGGAAGCGCGGAAATCGCGAAATCTTTGATTCTCGTACCCGATTCGTCAAAAATCCCCAGTTTCCGGTAAGCCGTGATCAAGAATTTTTCGCCACCAAGCGTTTGGGTAGAAAAAACCGCATCACTGATTCCATTCGGCCCTTCAACTTCAAAGTCAAAGTCTTTTTCCCAAACTAGCGCATCCAAATTTATTTGCTGAATCTGGTTTGAATTTGAATTGAATAGAAAAAGATGTTTTCCATCCTCGGAAATCGAAGATGATCTTGGACCCCAGTTGAGTTCAAACAATTTACCTTTCGGATCGATCATCACGGTATCAATCGTAAATGACAAATTTTCCAAGATATTTTCTGATTGCGTCTTATCTGTACTACCTTTTTCACCACAAGAAGCGAACATAATAAGCACCAGAAAAGGGATTAGTTTTTTCATGATTGGTTAGTTAAAATCAAAAGTGAATACTGCAAATCCCAGCTCATCGTCGACATTGACATAGCTCCAGAGCTTGCCTTCTCTAAAAAACTTAAAGCCCATATAATCACCAGGTATTACTTCCTCATGGAGTTGATTGAGATCCTCATCAAATAAGGTGACTACCTCTTTGAAAACTGCCGAGTCCCCGATTTTTCTGTCCAAATCCCTAGAAAATCGCCAAAACTTCTTGTGAAAATCATCATAATAAAACCTGCCAAAACTGACCTGCTCTTTTATTTCGGAAAAAATTGGCTCCATATCAGCTGGAGAACTCACTTCAAAAGTGATCACCTCTGGGATTTTCTTGCTATCCTCAGTTAGCTTTGAATGAAAGACTTTGTGAGAAATGGAATCAGTAGCTACATCAAAAATATACACTTCATTGAAATTGGCGGATGATATTAGAACTCGATGATCCACTGGGTCGATATAGGCTAATTCAATGGTTCCAGATACCATTTGCCCGTCCTTGAAAAAACTTCTGACATAGGCATGCATTCGCTCAAAAATATCCATAGGGTAAGTTTTCAACTTCAAGTTTTCTAGTTCCATCACAGCCAATCCGACTCGGGCTAGATCATTATTTTCAGGCCCATATGAGGCATAGACTGATTTTCCGTCTTGGGATAATGTCAAATCGAAATCCAACGATTGATCCAGATCCAATCCTTCAAATTTCTCTCTTCGGATGTTATAGGTTTTCATATTCGTCAATTGAGGATCGAATTCTCGCAAATCCATAAAACCTGCAAAGAATGTTTTCCCATCTTGGCTAATCATTATTTTCCGAGGCCTTCCTGTGCCTGTAGGCCCTTCTTTTTCCATTTTGATTCGATCAGTTAATCGTAATGACTCCAGATCAATGATTTCCATTTCGGAAGCAGCTGGATTAAAATTGTGTAGCTGATTTTGATCAGGAGATAGGGCTGCGGTGTTTAATCCTAAT
>JBBQDY010000516.1:0-2245 GCA_038320155.1 Cytophagales bacterium | reverse complement strand
TTCTCGGATCACCGCCATCCTGAGCCTCTACCCAAAACAGCATGGCTGCTTTGTCTGCTCTCCAACTGATACTTCTTGGCCCAGTAACAGTCGCATCAAAACCTGTTGGTCGATTTTCATCCAAAGGGATTTGGGCTAATGATTTTACTTTTTTGCCACTTTTGTCCCAGATCTCTACGTCGTATGGAAATCTAGATGCTGGCACCAAATAAGAAAAGGGCTTCTGCATCAGGTCCACCATCAGATAAGATCCATCCGGCGAGAGGTCCATAGATTTGATCATTCCTGCTTGGCCTATTGGTTTCTTTGTTCCATCCAAGCTGACCAACATCAGCTGAGAATCCATGAAATAGGCGAAAAGTTTTTCGTCGTAAGGATTGCTCAAGAGATCCTGATAAGTCCGATTTGGAGAGGCATCGCCTGTGGATTCTTGGACTATCGGGCCAGTAGGCGCTGCAGGTTTCTTTGGGACAGCTCCTCGAGAAGGATTGACAGCTTTAATGAGAATCTGATTTTCAGGCGTCCAAGCCATTGCATTTCCAAAGATTTCATTCAGGATAGGCTCAGTCAGTTTTTTAGCTTCAAATGTGGTCATATCCACTACCCAAAGGCTAATTCCTGTGGCATTGGTCTGGGTGAAAGCTAAATATTTTTCATCCCTTGAAAGTGAGAAACCACCCATACTTGGGTTAGCTGGTAATCCCTTGATTTGGATTTCTTCACCGCTTTTAGTCATTTTAATTTTAATGTTTTCCACTTCTCTTCCTCTGCTCGGACCAGAAGTCGCGGGATTGATTCGAAGGCCGGCAATTCGTAGTTCGGGCTGAGAAAGCTCCTCGATGCTTGGATTATCGGCGCGCTCGAGTAGCATCATCCAATCTCCATTTTTGCTAAAGCTTACAGAAGGTGTGCTCGGCGCATTGACCAAATCCGCGATGGCTTTTGGCGGGGTTTGATAATTGGTTTGGGAAAAGGCGGTTTGTGCTAAAAACAGGAATTGCAAAACTAAACAGATCTTGTTTGTGGTCGTTTTCATTTTTACTTAGTTTAATACAGACTCTCAAGATAGAATCTAAATCTTTCTATGAATCCAAAAATCAATAAGAGGTGTTTATCTGTTTTAATCAGTAGGAAAATCTTAAAAAAGTCGATTCAATACCTTGCTCAAAAGCCATTCTCAGGTTTCAATTCATAATTCTTTTTCAAATATTTATACGAACAATCACTTAAAGAACTTTCAAAATGAAAAAACTTCTAACATTAATTCTAATTTTTTGTGGGTTTGGAATTATTTCCAGTGCACAAACTTTAAAGCCAGGTATTGGATTGAATTTCACTGATGTGGTGGCGAGTGGTGACGGCTCTGCAAATGGCAGAACTGGTTGGCAAATCGGAGGCAGCATTGCTTTTGGAAATAAATTTTATTTTGAGCCAGGTCTTTTTTATCAAGGTAAATCTGCGGAGTTCTCCTCTTCGGATAATTTGCCAGAGCCAGATTTGGACGCTGCTTTAAAGGGATTTAGAGTTCCCGTTGCCATTGGTTTGAATCTTTTGGGAAATGCGGAATCCACAGCTTCGCTTCGGGTATTTGGTGGGGGTTCAGGATTTTTTCTGACAGATGTCGGCGATGATCTGGATAAGGACGATTTCAACTCTACCAACTGGGGCGTATTTGCCGGAGCGGGTGTTGACTTATGGATTCTGTTTGTAGACTTAAGCTACGAATGGTCGGTAACCGATCTTCAGACTGAGTTGAGTAATATTGATTTTGGTAAAACCAACGGATTATTCCTTAATGCCGGTTTAAGGATCAATTTGTAAGGAACAAAAACGATTATATTTTGAGGGAAGGAGGCAGGAGCTTCCTATTTTCATGAAAGTATTTTGAGAGTTTGCAATAAATCAACAGAAAACCAAGTACTTTTTGGCGGTAAAAGTGAGTTTTGGGAAAGGATAAAATTTGTTCGGAATCGGATTATTTCGGTATTTTAAAGCTGATTAAAAATTTAAAATGGAGACTTACGGAAAGATATTATTGATCGCCATGCCAGCATTTCTGGTTTTGGTTTTACTTGAAAAGTGGTATGGTTGGTATATAAAAAACGATACCGTGCCACTGAATGATATGCTTTCAAGCCTGAGTTCAGGAGTCACCAACGTCACCAAAGATGTCTTGGGACTTAGCATAGCGATTATTTCCTATGACTGGATTATGGATCAGGTCGCTCTGACACATGTAAACGCA
>JBBQDY010000515.1:0-2269 GCA_038320155.1 Cytophagales bacterium | reverse complement strand
AGAATCGGAAGAAGAAGACGAGGAGAAAATTCCAGATGCGCCGTTAGATTTTAGCATTACACTGACGGATTCATCTGGCGAAAAGATCTCCTTTTTACTTTCAGAGTTTTCGCACCTACAGCGACAAATCAAGTCTCGAGTGCTGAAAATCGATTTCTTGGATGATAATGATCATTCGGAAAATATTTTCCAGACCTTCTTTTTTGATCTATCTAAATTGAATGCGATCAATCCAAACTTTCATCCTGCTTCACTTCTTGAGGTTCGTTTTGACTTTGACCAAAATGAAAAAGGCGTGATTATATTGGATCAAGTAGGTGTTATGAAACCATTGAAATAAAAAATCTTTTACCACGAAGTACGCGAAGGTTTCACAAAGGTCGCAAAGCAATTTTTAAGAACAAATGGTTAAAAAAAAGCCTCTGAAATACTTCAGAGGCCTTTTTTAGTTATTGTCCACCTTCGTCGTGTCCGGCTTCACTGGCTCTTTGGTCTTAGGCAGGAATCCTTTGAGTAGTTTCTTTGCCTCTTCCACCGCCTTGTCTTTTGATACATTGACTTGCTTTTGCATTTCATTTTTCACACTGTCCTGAATCACCTCAGCCTTGAGTTTCAATTCTTGCTTAATGCTGTCCTGTACGGCATTGAATTTTTCAGTTGCCAAATTTTGGAGGGACTCCGTTTCGCCGGTTACTCGAGCTTTAAGCGCATTGGTCAGAAGTGACTCCAAACTGTTTCCTCCCGCCAGTCCAAATTTTGGTGAGTTATAAGTACCAGTTAGGTTCAATGCAATAGGGATGGTTGTACTTTCATCAACCGCATTTCCTGAGATAGTAGCCAAGAGTGCATTCGCCTGAGAGCCAAATTTCCCGGCGGGAACCTGCATATTGATCAGGTAATTCAAAGAACCGTCAAAACCCCCGCTTCCTTGAATAGTTGCTTGATAATCCCATAGTTTCACATCGAATGGACGGACATCCATCACTCCATTTTCAATAGAAATTGGTATAGCAACATTTTTGAATTGGAGTGTGTTGACATCCTTCAATCGGGTCAGACTGGTGATTCCCTCTAATATTTTACTGTCCTTGAGGGCTGTTTCAGCCACTTTCAAAAGCCCCTTTGCATCTAAACTAGCCAGTATCGGCATCATATCCTGCCCCAATTTTCCTGAGAGCTTCAGATTAGTATTGAACTTACCAGTGAGATTTTGAGCGATCGGCGCAAAAGCTTTGATGGTATTGAATGCCTTGAAAGATTCTGAAATGCTGAGGTCTGCAATATTCAGATCAAAGTCAAATATCGGGTTGCTCAGATCCCTGGGGTCATAGCTGCCATTCATTCCGATAGTACCACCTAGGGTTTTCATACTCGCATCTGAGAAAGTCAGAACGCCTTCGCGTAAAATTATTTTGCCTTGAATATCCTTTAAGGTTAATTTTTCATACAGCACCTCATTGGCAGCTGCAGCAAGGGTGAAATCGATATTTTTTGGAAGTTCGATTACACTGAGACTTGAGGTAGTATCAGTGGTTGCACTTTCGGTCATCCATTCATTTGCATTGAATCGAGGGCTATTTACCGACAATTGACCCCGAAGAGTTCCATTATCTGTGAGGAAATAATTCATGTAGTTGGATAGCGTGCCGCTTGCCTGAACAGGGCTTTCACCGAGCTTGGAATCAAACTCTGTCAACTCAATCTGTTCCGGGTTGAAAATCGCCCGTGCTTTTGAAATTACAACTCCTTGAGGGACATCTACCGAGGAAAATTTAAACTGGTCCACTGCCATCGTACCTCGAGTTTCCAATTGATTATATTTTTCGGCTTCCACCGCGGCATAGGAACCTTTGGTTTGCAAGTCTGCCTGGATTCGTCCTTCCATTTGAAGGTCCTCCATCGGGAAAATTGCCAAAATCTTCTTCAAGTCAACTGCACCCGCTACGGCTCCATCCCAGAATAGCTGATCAAAATCTCTGATTTTCAGCTTTCCGCTAATCCTTTCATCTTCTAGTTCGAATCCAAACCGACTTAGGTCAACCAAAAAGTCAGACATCTTACCACTTTGATTTTGAATTCTTGCATTGACATTCATCTGCTCGATCGGCGCTGGATAATCCGCGCTTTTCACATAGCCATCAGTCAGTAAAAGCTTGGCTTCAATGGCAGGGATAATTTTTGCTGCCGAATCATATCTTCCTTTGGCAGAAGCATCAACTGCCAAGTTCCCTTTCAGCGCAAGTCCTTCAATCGGAAAAATAGTGGTAAG
>JBBQDY010000514.1:0-2271 GCA_038320155.1 Cytophagales bacterium | reverse complement strand
TACCACTCGAGCAGCAGTCAGGCGTTCCCGCATGGCTTCTAGTTCCTCGGAAGTATCAAATGCATAATAGGCATGACCTTTTTCTACTAGGTCCAGCGCATATTGCATGTACATTGATTTTCGCTCCGACTGACGATAGGGTGCAGAATCTCCGGGGTTCCATGGGCTTTCATCAAAGTGAATATTGAGCCATTCCAAGGAATCTTTGATGTATTCTTCGGCTCCAGGCACAAAGCGATTTTGATCGGTATCTTCAATTCGTAGGAGGAATTTTCCTCCCATTTTTTTTGCAAAGAGGTAATTATATAGGGCGGTTCGTACACCGCCAATATGCAAAGGGCCCGTGGGTGATGGGGCAAAACGTAATCGAACTTCTCTTGTCATGTAGTGTAATTGGCAAAATCCGGGAAACCGGTCTGGTTGAGTATACAGAGTTCAAAGATAAGGAAATGTAAGGACTCTGCCTTGTCATTTCGACCGAAGGGAGAAATCCCAGGAAGTGCTGCAGCACTGAAATTTATCACCCAATTTTTTAGTTTGTGAAGAAATCAGTGACAGTGAAAATGAATTAGATTTCAACTTAACGCTACTTTTTGGGAGGATCTAAACATAAATGGTGAGGATATCAGATGATTAGAAGAAATAACTGCAATCGGAGGTTACCTTTGTGCCATACAAGCGACTAAGTCATTCTCAAAATTGCGAGAATGCAAAAACTACCCAAGTATGCGATTTGAAAATCTAGAATTAATAGAGCCCATTTTGAGGGCTTTAAAAGAAGAGAATTATACTATACCTACCGCAATACAAGAAAAAGCAATTCCGCTCGTCCTCCAAGGACATGATGTATTAGGAAGTGCCCAGACTGGAACGGGCAAGACCGCGGCTTTTTCAATTCCAATCCTTCAGCGACTGTATCTCGATCGTGATCGAAATCCGAATGCCCGGAAAATCAGTACCCTCATCTTGACCCCCACCCGCGAACTTGCCATCCAAATAGGCGAGAGTTTATCCATCTATGGCAAATATACTGGATTGCGAAATACAGTGATCTTCGGAGGAGTCAATCAAGGAAAGCAAACCGATGCACTACGTAATGGAGTGGACCTTTTGGTGGCCACCCCTGGAAGGCTTTTAGATTTGATGAATCAAGGATTTATCAATCTCAAGAACATCCAGTATTTTGTCCTAGATGAAGCTGATCGTATGCTGGACATGGGTTTCATCCATGATATCAAAAAGGTCATTGCGAAACTGCCTGAGAGGAGGCAATCGCTATTTTTCTCGGCAACAATGCCCGAAAACATTGTGGAACTTTCTCGCAAAATCCTTCATAATCCCCAAAAGATCGAAGTAAGTCCTGTGTCCTCGACAGCTGAAACCATAAACCAGTTTCTATACTACACGAATAAGGATACGAAAAAGGATTTATTACTTCATATTCTTGAAGATCAGAAAATGGACCAAGTCCTCTTGTTTGCCAAAACCAAGCATGGTGCGGACCGGATTGATAGATCCTTGAGTGATGCGAAGATTAAATCTGCGGCTATTCATGGAGGTAAAAGCCAAAATCAACGACAGAAAGCCTTGCAGCAATTCAAGGATGGGCAAGTACGTGTACTGGTCGCGACAGATATTGCGGCTCGAGGAATTGATATTGATAATCTACGGTATGTGATCAATTATGACATTCCAAATATTTCGGAAACGTACGTGCACCGAATTGGCAGATCTGGACGAGCAGGAGGGGAGGGTATTTCGATTTCCATCTCCGAGCCGGAGGATAACGTATTTGTAAAAGACATCGAAAAGCTTATCAATCAGCGAATCGAGGTGATTCGGGACAATCCTTTTCCCCAAACTGAGAGTCCGATGTCAGCAAAGGAAAAGAAGGAATTTGAAAAGGAGAAAATGCAGAAGAAGCAGGAATTTTTTGCCTCTAGAAATAAAAACAGATCAGGTCAGCAAGGCAGAGATGGGCGGAACGATCGAAAGGGTAGAAACTAAGCGATTTAAACTTGTCAAGTTTGGCTAATTGAGAAGAAATAAGGGATCCGTCTGAGGCTCCTTTTTTTTGGAAAAGTGACTACGGTTCTGCTATGCTTTCTTCTTCAAGGAGGATTTGATAAAGCAATTCAACATTAAATTTTGCAAAGTGCAGGATTCCGAGGAGTCATTATTTTAAATTCAAAGTATGAACTCAAATCTTTTTCCCCAACCATCTCGATAGAAAAAAGGCAATCAAGCAAGCCACTGTCATCATCCCAAAAA
>JBBQDY010000513.1:0-2272 GCA_038320155.1 Cytophagales bacterium | reverse complement strand
TTGCATCCTTTTGGGCTGATGATTGGCGCCACGCTAGCGGCAAGCTGTGCATTTATGCTTCCTGTGGCCACTCCTCCCAATGCGGTAGTTTTTGGTTCGGGTTACCTACAGATGAAAGACATGGTCAAGGCCGGCTTTTGGTTGAATGTGATTTCTATTTTCCTGGTGACTTTGATGGTATATTTTGTGCTTCCGTGGATGTGGGGAATTGAGTTGTTGAAAAACCCTTTTTAAAAGTCAGAAAGCTGAAGTCAAAAATTTGAAAGTTCGAATTCAGAAGTATGAAATCTTGGAAGGTTCGAGACTTTAAAATTACCGGAAATACTACTCTACTTTGAATATAAGATTTTGGCACCTGTTTCAATTTTCAGCTTTCTCACTTTCGATTTCTAACTTTCTTTCCACCCCACATTCCCCTCATTTCGTCACAATTTTTTGTAGGGCTTTCTGAGTTGCGCTAATCTTGGACTATCAATTTTGCACAAATGGAAACTCGAAACCGCTTTTACTTCATCATTATCCTGGGAATGATTTATAATCTTATCTTGATGATTTCAGATTCAAAAAGCGTGAGTGAAGTTGACCAAACTAACAAAATTGAGCAGAAATGAACTTCAGTAATCAAAAAACGAATCAATGAAAAGTCAAGCATTAGCTTTTAGACAAATCGAATGGTGGACGATCACCTTTGTTTTTCTGTTGATGACCATCCTCAACACCTTAAGTTTCTCCTATCAAAGTGATTACTTTTTGAATGAACACCTAGCCAAGGTGATGATTCCGATAATTTTATATGTAGGGTTTTACCTGACCCATATGATATTGGTTCCGGATTATTTGCGAAGGAAAAACATGCTTGCTTTGGTTGGTTTTGGAATCCTTATCGCCATAGGAACTGGCCTTTTTACCACCTTGCTAACCAATGCCGATCCAAATATTACGGGAACGAGATACCTACGCTTTTACCTAAATACCATTGCGCTTTATGCCGCTTACTCGATCGCTGTGCTTTTGGTGCGGAATATTCTGATGCCGTCCAAACTGCGTGATTTCCAATTTTATAATGGAGTGCGCTTAGTCTTAATATTTATATTTGTAAGCGTCTTTTTGATTCAGGGAACAAATGGAATTATCAATGATGCTGTTCCTTATATTTTCATAATTATTCCCCCTGTCATATTGGTGTCGGTTGTTTACTATTACCAATTGATTTTTCTAAACTTTCAACAGGGAAAGAAAAAGCCCGCTAGATGGTATTTAGTACTGATCATTTCGATGATTCTTTTTCCTCTTTTCATCATCTCAGTTGAAAACAATTCAGAAGCCCCACTATTAATCGGTTTAGGGATTATCGCTTTTCTGCTCTTTATCCTCTTCCCGATTTCCAAACTGATTTTCATAAAGTATGAGGATTATTTGGGTCAAATCACAACGCTTACTCATGAGGTAACTCAAGGTTCTGCCAATCTAAGTTTTCTCAAATCCCAAATCAATCCACACTTCCTATTCAATGCTCTGAATACCCTTTACGGAAGTGCATTGACTGAAAATGCGGAAAAGACTTCAGATGGTATCCAAAAACTTGGCGACATGATGCGATTTATGCTTCATGAGAATCTGCAGGACAAAATCTCCATTAAACGGGAAATCGAATACCTTCGAAATTACCTCGACATTCAATTGCTTCGTTTTGGAAAAGAGCCGAATCTGGAACTTACGATTCAGATTCAAGAGGATTTTTGCGAGGGAGAAATTGCGCCACTGGTCTTAATTCCATTTATCGAAAATGCTTTCAAGCATGGAATTAGTACTAAGAATAAATCTTGGATAAAGATCAATCTTCGCTGCCTGAAAGGATCCATTCATCTCGATGTGGTGAACAGTCTGCATCCAAAAAAGCCTATCGAAGATCCCAAAGATGAATCAGGGATTGGTTTGGATAATGTAAAAAAACGATTGGAATTGACCTATCCACAGCGTCATTCCCTTACTATTGTAGAAAATGATATGGAGTATTTTGTCCATTTTTCGCTACAATTGAAATAATATGCTCACAGCAATCGCAATCGACGATGAATCCATGGCTTTGGAAGTGATCAAGGCCCATGCCTCCAAAATCCCTTTTCTGGACCTCCAGGCAGTATTTTCAGATGCCATTCAGGGTTTGGAATTCCAGCGAAATTCGCCCGTTGATCTGGTTTTTCTGGATATCAATATGCCTGATATCTCTGGAATTGATTTGGCGGCGATGCTTCCCAAAGAAACCTTGATC
>JBBQDY010000512.1:0-2280 GCA_038320155.1 Cytophagales bacterium | reverse complement strand
AAGAACCAGCCTCCGCCTACATTGATTCGGCTAATTTCTATATTCTCGGGGTCGGAATCCTTACTTTTCCCTTTGACAGTATTGTATCTTCCGCCAAGGTAAAACTGTTCTGTACTTCCAAATCGGTAGAGTAATTCACCTGCTAGTTGAGTGAAATTTCCATCACCCTGATCCTCGGAGTTACCGACAGACTCTAAAATTCCAAAAAACTCAAGACCTTTATATTTAATAAATGGATTGAACTGCAACGCAGTCATTTGTTTGAATCTTGGATTAAATCTTCCCTCAAAATCATTAGAAGTACCTTTCAGCTCATCCATAATATGGTAATATCTTCCTCCAGCTCTATCTCCTCCATACAACCAAGTTCCAGTAGTTGTTCCATTATTAAGATACCAAGAGCCTGTAAGTCTCAATCTGAAATCCTCGCTGATTTGATTATCATAGCCGAGCTTTCCATAAAATGAGGTCTTATTATCCGAATTATCATTGACTATTACATTTTGATTGAGCTTTCCATTAGAAAGACCAGCTACAGCCAAAAATCCATTTCTTTGAACTGTCACCTCTCCAAAAGCTTCGGTCGAAAAAGCATCCATAATATAGTTTCCAATAAATGGATTGTAAATCACTCGGGCATTATCTGATCTACGGAAGTGAGCATCTCCATAATTGAACTCATCCATTCCGAAGTTAAACGTGGTGTAGTCCATGATGCCATCCAAAAATCCTTCTTTGATAAAGTCCAATCGATCTACTTGCAGGTATCCCCCTTTCACCCAAGATTCATTGTGGTGTTTGGAAGAGAGATACACCCGAAGATGTAATCGAAGACCTTGGGCTAATTGAGTATTTAAATTGAGGTTTGCTGATGGAAGGTTGAAGTTTGATCCTAATTCCACCAGATTATTTAAAAAGTTGGAATGATTGATAGATTGAAATTGCAAAGCAAAATCTCCGCCCACGAAGACACGGACCTTTTCAAAATCTCCTCCTCTTTCTTTAGGAGTCTCAAAAACATTCAACCCCTCTTTGCTATTTTGACGGAAATATTGAAGTTCTGTTTTTTCTTGGGCAAAACTTGCCGTTGAGCAAAAGACTGAAGACAGTAACGCCCCGATAACGATAAATTTAAATTGATTTTTCATGTGCTGGTAGAGTTAGATTATGGCGCTTTTATAAATACTATGTTAAAAGACAATTGCAGTTCATCACCTGTTTTGATTGTGCCAAAAACTGCTTTAGGTGGATCAATTTTGAAGTCACTGAATTTGATGTCCTTTGAACCTATAAAATTGACAGAATTGCCATTCACTGAATAGGTTACCTCAACGGGGATAGTTTGGGAGCTTCCAGAAATACTCAATTTCCCAGTTGTACTGATTTTATTTCCCATGATCTTTGATGGTCCCGTCATCTCAAAAATTATAGAAGGGTATTTATTACTCGACAAAGCTTTATAGGCATTTTTGTCCATACTATTGTTTCCACTTTTGAGACTTTCTGCCTTTAGCTCGACTTTAAAAGAAGAAATCTCCGTTAGTTTATTTCCTTTCACCGTCAATTGGGCTGTTCCAGTAACTCCTCCTTCAGCAATCATATCCCAATCATGGATCGTGGAAGTGCCTGAAACTTTCATATCCTTTGATTCTGATAAGGAATACTTATTCTGGCATAAACCCTGAATAGTAAAAACTAGAAAAACAATTGGTAATAAAAACCAATTCATTTTTGTCTGATGTCCCATAATTATTTTGGTTTAATTTCTAGGTCAAAATTACTCCAAGCTTTTGGGGAAATTGATGATAAAAAGAAGATTACGACCTGATATAAATCAGTTAATAAGTAAAAAATGGGGACATGGAGTGATTTATTTGAAGAAAAATATATGTTAATCCGCAAAGCTGCACGTAGCCAAATTTGTTACTGTTTTGATTTAAAAAATCCCCCTTGCCCCCTTTGAAAAAGGGGGAATTAGATCCGAATCCGATCAAGATTTTTTTACGTGCACCTATGAGGATACACATAAAAAAATATCTAAATAATTATAGTCCATTACTCAAAAATAATCTGTTGACAATAACAGATTTCCCCTTCTGCTTGCATCTGCTTAGTCCCAGAAATCTGAAGTTCAGTCAGTAATTTCTACACTTCAGTCAGGTTTAATTTTTAAAAATATTCCGCTTCAGCACTTTTGATTCAAATACGAATCGAAATGAAAACCAAGGCAATTTTATTTTTCTATCTCTTACTCCTAAACGGAACAGCTTTTGGCCAGAC
>JBBQDY010000511.1:0-2284 GCA_038320155.1 Cytophagales bacterium | reverse complement strand
TAAGTATTGCGCAAAACTGAAAAAGGTCAACTCATCGATGAGTTGACCTTTTTGATTGTAGGTGGTTTTAGTATTTTATCTGAAGGTATATTTCACTCCGATTCCTCCTCTGAGGTAACTATCCGAGTGATCTCCAAATACCGGTGCCGCTTCTATTAAAAACCCAAAATTCTTAGTGCTTAATGGTTTGATCAAAACACCAAAAGGAATAGCAACATATATATCATTATGATCGTCACGACCCTTGTGGCGGTCGTCTCCTAATAAGCCCAATCCTAAACCTACATAAGCATTGACTTCACTTTTCCGTATAAAGTTATAGCCTCCCATCAATTCTAGTCCAATGTCGCGACGGAGGCCAAGTCTTGCTTCTCCAAACAACTCTTTATCCGTATCAGTACCTACGGTGATAAAAGTTTCAGAACTCTGGAAATTGATCCCTACTGAAACTTGAGCTTGAGAAATCGAAATAAATGCAAAAAGAGCAAATGCGAATAAGAATATTTTTTTCATGGTGGGTTGAATTATTTCTAATTACTCAACCCAAAAAAGTGCCAGAATTAAAATATCACCAGCCACCTTGTTCTTTTGAGATTCTTTTTCCCTGCTCCGCACTTTCGAATGCAGCTTCTATAATTTTCAACACGCTTATAGTCTGAGGAATGGAAACTAAGAGATTTTCTTTACCTAAAATAGTGCTAGCTATATTTTTATAAAAAATTCGATAATCCCCATTTTCGGTTCGGAATGACTCTTTACTGTCACTGCAAAAAATCTTTCCCCAATTCTCCTCAGGCTCCACACCCCAATCATCTCCCTCCGGAGTCTGACCAGCTTTAAACTTTGCCTCTTGGACATCCAGTCCATATTTGAGGTAAGCACCTTTTTTTCCTTGAATCAAAAATCTCGGAGTAGGTGAAGCTGACAAAACACTGGCTGTCGCTCGCGCCTTTATCGAACCAAAATCTAACTGAATATCAAAATAATCATCTGCAACCGCCCCGGTTCGTTGCTTCCGAATATCTGCTTGGATCCAATTAGGCGATCCAAAAAAGAGTACGATTTGGTCAATTAGATGGACACCTAAATCATAGGTAATCCCATTTCCGGGAACATTCTTCTCGCGCCAGTTCTCGGCGATATCTGGTCTAAATCGATCAAAATGGGATTCTAAATAAACGATTTCACCCAAGGTATTTTCAGTAATTAATTTCTGAATCGTCAAAACATCCCCATCAAAGCGTCGATTGTGAAACACACTCAAAACTAAATTTCTTTCCTGAGCTATTCGATTCAACTCTTCTGCCTCATGCGAAAAAACAGTCACTGGTTTATCTACCACCACATGTTTCCCCGCCTCCAAACATTGCTTGGCCATTGGAAAATGAAACTCATTCGGAGTGGTGATCACAATTAGCTCTGCGGTATCAGCTTCCAGTAAGGCTTCCAAACTTCGGAAAGTCTGAACTCCGGGATACTTATCCTGACATTTGGTGCCGTTACGCTCTACCACAGCAGTCAGGAGCAGCGCATCACAAACTTCGATAAGCGGCGCATGCATTTTCTCAGCGACTGAGCCAAAGCCCACGATGGCTGTTCGTATTGGCGTATTCATAGGTTCATTTCGTAAGCTTTGTTCACCAATTCTATGCTGGAAGTCACACCAAGTTTGACATGGATATTCTTCCGATGGGTCTCAATAGTCTGCTGGCTTAAGCTGAGTGTTTCGGCTATTTCTTTGTTTTGGATACCATCTTTGATCAGGCTGATGATTTCTGTTTCCCTTCGTGATAGTCTATATTTTGCCCGGAAACTATCAAAATAGACTACTTGGGAAGTCTGTTTTTTAACTTTCTCGAAGTTGTGCACATGCCTACCTTCATTGACTTCATGGATCGTAAAGATCAATTCATCGGGATCAGCATCTTTTAGAACAAAAGCATCTGCCCCACCACTAATGACTTGTTTATAGATTTTTTCCTCATCGTACATAGACAGGACGACTACTTTGATCTCTGGGAATTTTCTCTTGACAGCTTCCAAAACCCCAAAACCATCCAAAATGGGCATATTCAAGTCAGTCAAAATCACATCGACGTGCTGTGTCTCCAAAAAATCCAACAACTCCTTCCCGTTGGGAAAAGTCTTTACCACCACCATATCCTCTTCATCCTCGAGAATACCTTCTATTCCCTTAGCGAATAAGTTATGGTCATCTGCAAGCGCAATTTTAATCATTGGGAGAATTATGGGAGCATTAAAGAGTGGTTAATGTATCCCTAAA
>JBBQDY010000510.1:0-2290 GCA_038320155.1 Cytophagales bacterium | reverse complement strand
GATAAATCAGATGGTTTTTTCTTTTTCAATAATCCAAAAGCAGAAAAACTCATCGCAAACAAAAAAGAGCTTTTCGACAATGTGATTCCAGCTTCCAACTCCGTGATGGCTCGAAACCTTCATCGACTTTCGCTTTTTACTTATGAGAACAAGTACGGAGAAATCGCTGCAAAAATGCTTGGGGGAATGAAAGAATTGATCCTAAAAGAGCCTGGATTCCTTTGCAACTGGGCAAATTTATTTCTGGAATCAGTGATCCCTACTGCAGAAATTGGGATCGTGGGGAAAGGTGCCAAAGAAAAAGCATTGGCTTTGCAAAAGGGCTACCTCCCAAATTGCCTAATTGCTTTCTCCGAAGAAGTGACAGAAACTGCCCCGATACTTTCAGGAAAAACTCCGGATTCGTCAGGAAATGCCTTAATTTATGTCTGCTTCGATCATGCCTGCCGGAGACCGGTAAGCGCGATTGAGGATGCTATTTCACAACTCCCCTATTTAGCCTAATCCCTTGGAAAGCCTTTTTGGAGATCAAGATTTATTCCCTGAAGAAAGCGGAAACAACTTCGCTGACATCATCTTGCCGGTGCCGATTCCGCGGATGTTCACCTATCGGATTCCCAAAAGTCTAAAACCAGAAATCAATCTCGGATCACGAGTCATCGTGCAGTTTGGTAAGAAAAAAGTCTTGACCGGAATCATCGGAAAAGTGCATAATAAGGCACCGCAGGCTTACGAAGCCAAACCGATTTTGGAGGTTTTGGATATCCAGCCGAGCGTAAATCCAATTCAAATCCGGTTTTGGGTTTGGATGGCAGAGTATTATTGCTGCCATATCGGTGAAGTGATGCATGCGGCATTGCCGTCAGGATTGAGACTTAGCAGTGAAAGTAAGGTTCAGCTCAACCCGAATTATGATTCGGAGACGAGTAAGTATCCACTCGATGACCGGGAAATAAAGATTCTCGAAGCACTCGAAAATAGTACCGAACTGAGCTATGAGGACTGCGAAAAAATCCTTGGGATAAAAACAATTCATCCGATCCTAAAGAGTTTGGTTACGAAAGAGGCCATTCTGATTTTTGAAAAAGTCCAGGAAAAATACGCCCCAAAAGTAGAAACACGGATTCGACTGGTGGAAGAAATTGCTAAAAGCAAAAACTCGCTGGAAGAGATTTTTGCCCTACTTGCCAGCAAACCGAAGCAGGAATCCATATTGATGAAATACTTGCGAGATGTCCCGGTTTTCCAAAAGCTTTATCTGAATGAAAAAGGAGTGGATAAAACCACAATTTTAGAGGAAGGCGACTCAGAGTCTTCCTTGAAAACCCTGATCAAAAACGGAATTTTCGAATCCTTCAAAGTTATCGTCAACCGAATTCCCGAGGAAGAACCAGAGAAAGAAGCCGCCAAACTTTCCTCCTCTCAGGAAGCAGCCTTTGTCGATCTCAAATCACAGTTTGAAGAAAAACAATCGCTTCTCCTCCATGGGGTAACGGGTTCTGGCAAAACTGAAATCTACATCCAGCTGATTCAAGAAGTGCTGGGCTCTGGCTCGCAGGTTCTTCTACTTTTACCGGAAATCGCACTGACGACTCAGATCGTAAGCAGATTGAAGAAAGTTTTCGGCAGTCAGATGGGAGTCTATCATTCGAAGTATTCTGACAATGAGCGGGTAGAAGTTTGGAATGGAATCTTAACGGGTCGATTTTCATTTGTTGTGGGAGTTCGTTCTTCGATTTTTCTTCCTTTTGACAGCTTGGGACTGATTATCATTGATGAAGAACATGAGTCCAGTTACAAGCAATTTGATCCAGCTCCGAGATTTCAAGCGCGCGATGCGGCGATTATGCTTGCCTATTTTCATCAGGCAAAAACACTTTTGGGATCTGCTACTCCGTCTTTCGAATCCCTTTTTAATGCCCAGCAGGGGAAATATGGTTACGTAGAATTGACCCATCGATTTGGTGACGCAAGTATGCCAATATATCATTTGTCGGACTTGGGTGCTGACAAGCGAAAAAATCTCCTCAAGCTTGACTCCACTCGGATGATGCGTGAGCGGATTCAAGAAGCTTTGGATAAGCAAGAGCAAGTGTTGATTTTCCAGAACCGGCGAGGGTATTCACCCTATATTCAATGTGAGGATTGTGGCTGGACAGGTCAATGCGTTCAGTGTGACGTGAGTCTGACCTATCATCAATATTCGGAGGAGCTCCGATGCCATTATTGCGGTTATAAGGAGAAAGTCCCTAGCTCCTGCCCTGCTTGCGGAAGCACTCAACTCACGACA
>JBBQDY010000509.1:0-2311 GCA_038320155.1 Cytophagales bacterium | reverse complement strand
AGAAAGTATTTCTTCCGATCAGATTATAAAACTAATAGAAGCAAAAATTCAAAATGTCGATTTCAAGAGTATAAGAGAAGATGTTGTACGTTTTATTCCGGATGATAAGATCATTGCTATCTGGAGCCCAAATTACTTCCTCGACCTTTTGGATAAGTTGAAGTTCAAAGTCGATTAGGCTGACAGAGCTATCAATAAATAATATGTGTATCCGCAAAGCTGCACGTAGCCAAATTTGTTACTGTTTTGATTTGAAAAATCCCTCCCGATATTCGGGACAGGCTCTTGCCCCCTTTGATCCCGATGGCCATCGGGAGGGGAATTCGATCCGAATCCGATCAAGATTTTGTTTTAATTCCTTACGTGCACTTATGAGTGTACCCATATTTATTAATAATAAAACTCTTCTTCCCACAATCGAAATCCTCCAATAAATGCATTTTGATTAGTTCCTAGCCTGCAACCATCAGGAATTGTGGTAAGTAACTTTGAATTTCCCCCTCCTAAAACGATGTCTTCCGGTTGAAATGCATTTGAGAATATTTCAACTGTCTTCGCTACATGTTTTTCCCATCTTTTGGAACCGCTTTTGATTAAATATTCCTTCCCGACATAGCTTTCGAAAGTTGATTTTTTGTAGGGCAGATGTCCACCTTCAATCGGAAGTATGGTTTTTCCAATCACCATAGCGGTACCCAGACCCGTTCCCAAACCCAAAAAAAGCAGTTTTTTACCTTCATAGCTTCCCAGTGCTTGCATTGCAGCATCATTTATGATTTTTACCGGGCAGTTAAATTCTTTTTCAAAATCGAAGCTTTCCCATCCCTTGCCGAGATTTACAGGTTCACTGTGAATCTGATTGTTTTTTACCACTCCGGGAAATCCCATCGTAATGCGATCATATGACCAAGCTGCAGCTGCTTCTTTGATCAGAGGAATCATGGTTTCGGGAGAAAAATCGATTCCTGACGGAATTTTGATTCGATCGGGTTGGCCTTTTGCTAAAATCTTAATGTTTGATCCTCCGATGTCTATTACGAGTGTGTTTTTCACAATAATACTGTTGCTTTTATAATTTCTTGAATGTTCTATCACCAACGGAAAAAACTCACTTTCAGTAGGTTTTATTTCTTTTTACTCAAGAAATATGCCCTCTGTAGGGGAAAGATGAGATGTTACCGGGTTTTGTCGGCGGAATACCCTTCAATAATAGCCCTTTTTTAAAAATTAAACCGTGAAAAAGTCAGTTAAATTTAGATTAATCAGAATCTGAGAAGGCCATATACTTATTAGGTAAATGAATCACGAAAAAATAATCTGAGATTCTTTATCCATCTTGAATTCGAGATTTTCCCAGCTTCCGACTGTTCTATATGGAATAAAATTGGCAAAAAGCTCTTCGGCGTACCATCCCAACTCACGGGTTTTTCGGATGACTTCCAGGTGAAGTGGGTTTTCGTAAGCGTAAGCATGCATTGCTTCGTACGTTTCCCAGATACTGAATGTGGCCTGCATAAACCAGGGGTATTCTCCTATACCGACAGAAAAAATTGAGCCATTGACCTGATCCACCTTTTTCCCCAAAGAGGGTACTTGACGCCAGAATTTTGGGAGAAATCTCAATTTGATTCTCGCTCGGGTGATCACCGCAATAGGTCCAGCCGGAGTCAAACTCTGCGTGTCATATGGATTAGTTCCTGACCATGATCCATGAGCTTTGATTGCTTTCATGAAAACGGTGTACAGTTCTGTGGTTCTGTTTTCAAATTCAGCAAATGTGTCTGATCTTTCAAAAAAGTCATTTGCCTGCTTCTCCGAGTCCCAGACACAATGAAGTGCATAGACGTTAACATTCAGCATTTTTGAAAATCCATTTTTACCACCGCTTCCCATCAATTTGAAAAATCTAAGGCCAGAAATTTTCTCCAATTTTTTCGGTGCTTTTTGCATCTGTGCAAAAATCCAAAAAGCATCCATTCCCTCAAATCTAAAAAGAGTCATTGAACTTACTTGAGAAGGTTTTTGATCCGACATATGGAGAAAATCTTGTTTGGAAAATGAGAATAACGGACTGACAAGTATTGAAAAATCGCGGAAACTGATGATTATTAGCTAAGCTCTTTCTTTCTCAACTTGCGAAGTGCATGCTTAGCCTCTTTGTTGAAAATCAATTTGCATACCAAGTGTTTTAAAATAATGATAATCCGCTTTCTTGCCTGCACCTACGAGAATTTAAAATGGCCTCAGCCGCTTGAATTCTCGAGTTAAGACCTCCTTGAATTGGTTGAAGATATTATCTAAGTAGCTATTC
>JBBQDY010000508.1:0-2324 GCA_038320155.1 Cytophagales bacterium | reverse complement strand
GATTGCAATTCGGCTTCATACACGAATTCAAACTGAGGTAATCTGCCATAAATATTCTCATATCTACCTCTATGAAGGTGGAGGGATTATGGCCAATTCTTTGGCTTCGGTGAAATTGCTAGATGGGGATTTGGGGAAAATAACTGCTGCCCAAATCGCGGCTTCCATCAATCCAGATGATGTCCACGCCCCT
Source organism: Cytophagales bacterium (assembly GCA_038320155.1). Classification (GTDB taxonomy): domain Bacteria; phylum Bacteroidota; class Bacteroidia; order Cytophagales; family Cyclobacteriaceae; genus Algoriphagus. The sequence continues at coordinate 2,131 of JBBQDY010000508.1, read as the reverse complement.
GAAACGACCTTGGTTTCATTGGAAAACACCATGAATAAAGGTGGAGGAAGTATCTATAGATTGGATGAAATCAAACCCATTCATGAGCTTTGCAAAGAGAAAGGCTTGAAACTTCACTTGGACGGTGCGCGATTTTTCAATGCCTTGGTAGAAACTGGAGAAAATCCAGCTGATTGGGGAGCGCAGTTTGATACGATTTCCATTTGTTTGAGCAAAGGGTTAGGATGTCCCGTGGGTTCGGTTTTGATAGGTTCAAAAGCCGATATCAAGCGAGCTAGAAAAGTGAGAAAGTCATTTGGAGGCGGCATGAGGCAAGCGGGGTTTCTGGCAGCGGCAGGAATATATGCTTTGGATCATCAAGTTGACCGACTAAAAGAAGATCATACACGAGCTCGAAAATTGGGAGAAATGCTTCTAGGATTATCAATGGTATCCGAAGTACTTCCGGTGGCAACCAATATAGTGATTGCCCGATTGGATGGGGTTTCTCCGGAAGATTTCATGGCAAAGCTTGCTGCAAAAGATATTAAATCCGTCAAGTTTGGTCCGGACTTAGTGCGCTTTGTGACTCACCATGACTTTGGAGATGATCAGTTGGAGGAGTTTGGAAAGCGGGTTGGGAGGATTACCTAAGCGTGTTTTTTAACCGCAAAGGTCCCGAAGGTTTACACAGAGGGCAGAGCTCAACTGGTTCTTCTCAGACTTGGGCCCAACATATAGCAGTCTTCAGATTGCTAGAATTGATATTGTAATTTCCATCGCTGGGTTAGGGGTGAAAAATCTTTCGACTTTCCTTATGGCCTGTTATAATCCGACACTCTGAAGTGGCTAAAGACTAAGGCACTAGAAAAGGACTGCAAGGATTTGATTCTGTTTTCTTGATAACCGTGTGGAATCTTTATGAATTCACTCTTCGTAGTAAAAGTGTATATTCATGAAAATGAAAGAATATGATAACTAGAGAAAAAGTATTGGAAGCGGTAAAAAATATGCCCGAGGAGTTTGCTATCGATGATTTGATGGACAAGCTTCTGCTATTGAATAAAATTGAAATTGGGCTGGATCAATCCCGAAAAGCCGAAACTTATACCACAGCTGAAGCAAAAAGAATGATTCAAGAATGGTCAAAATAGAGTGGACTAAACAGGCGATCGAGAATATTTATGCGATCAGGGAATATTACTTGGAGGTCTCACCAAAATTTGCAGATAAAATTTCTGACCAGATTTTTTCTAAAGAAACATTATTAGCGGAGTTTCCAAGGCTAGGTAGGATGGTTCCAGAACTGAACAATGAAAGCGTAAGAGAGATTATCTTCAAGCAATATCGAATCATCTATTTGGTTATTGATGAATCACTAATTCACATTATTGCAATCCATTCAAGTTCTAAACCACTCTCAAGTATTTCACTTTTTGGTTGATTTTGATTTGTTCATCTATTGGAATTTTGACTGTTTAAATTCTTTCAGATCCATGGGATTCTGACCAGTCACCCAATTATGAATCTTCTTAGGATAATTTTTGTCGTTATCTTGGTTCTAGATTCTTAGAAAATGAACAACACCCCACTTGCAGAACGAATGCGCCCCAACCGATTGGAAGACTTGATTGGACAGGAGCATTTGTCCTCACCAACTTCCTTTCTCCACAAAGCAATCAAGTCTGGAAATGTGCCTTCGCTGATCCTTTGGGGACCTCCTGGGGTGGGAAAGACGACCATTGCAAATATTATTGCCAACGAGATTAAAGCGCCTTTTTATACGCTTTCTGCGATTAGTGCTGGGGTAAAAGATATCCGTGACGTGATCGAAAAAGCCAAATTCCAGATGGGTGTAGTACTTTTCATTGATGAGATTCATCGATTCAATAAATCTCAGCAGGATGCACTTTTGGGAGCCGTGGAAAAAGGAGTAATCCGACTGATCGGCGCCACCACGGAAAACCCATCTTTTGAGGTCAATGGTGCTTTGCTTTCCCGATGTCAGGTCTTTACACTGAATTCTCTCGGGAAGTCAGATCTGGAAGCGATGATTCAGCAAGCTTTGACTCAGGATGTGGACTTGAAAAAGCGTAAAATAGAATTGAAGGAGATCGATGCTTTGTTGCGGATTTCTGGAGGAGACGGAAGA
>JBBQDY010000507.1:0-2327 GCA_038320155.1 Cytophagales bacterium | reverse complement strand
GGATATAGGTGAAGATCCTTACAAAATGGACCGGATGATGAGCACTTTAAAGCTAAACGGAACCTTGGCCAAAATCAAAGGGTTTATTTTTGGTCAGTGCTCCGACTGTGAGCCGGGCGGTGGCTATGGCTCACTCTCTGTCGATCAAGTGATGGATGATTATATTTTACCATTGGAAATCCCAGCCTACACCGGCGCAATGATTGGCCATGTAGCAAAGCAATTTATTATCCCGGTCGGATCCCGTGTGAAAATGGATGCTAGCGCCGGTACAATTGAATTACTCGAAGTAATATTCCAATCTTAAATCGATCATGAAAAGTTTACTATTAATTCTGTGCATACTGGTTTTTTTTTCTTGCTCAAATCCTAAATCAGATTCAACCGCTCAAATGGGAGACACCAAAAGACCTTTGAAATACCTCGCTTTGGGTGACAGCTACACCATCGGCGAGGGTGTACCAAAGCAAGGTCGCTATCCAAATCAATTGGTGAAGAGATTGAAAGATGAGCTGAATTTAAATATCAATCAACCGGTAATTATAGCCAAGACCGGATGGACAGTTGATGAACTTCAGAAAGGAATCGAGAGATCAAAGAGTATCACGCCTCCTTACGATCTAGTGACTTTATTAATAGGCGTCAATAATCAGTATCGGGGAAAAGATGTCGAGCAATTTAAAATTGAATTTGAAAAAATGCTGCTCCAATCGATTGGCTTTGCAGGCAATCTACCCAATCATGTAATCGTTCTGTCCATTCCAGATTGGGGGGTGACACCATTTGCGGTTGAGAAAAAGTCAGATCAGTTAAAAGTTGCTAATGAAATCGACGCATTCAATCTGGCCAAAAAGGAGATTTGCAAGCAATATGGCGTGTTTTTCATTGATATCACGGAACACTACAGAATGGTAGGAGGACGACCCGACATGGTGGTCGAGGATAAACTTCATCCAAGTAGTGTGATCTATACATTTTGGGCAGAAAAATTGTTTGATCAAGTAAGAACACTTTATCAGAAGTCCTGAAAAAGAAACCATGTCCTTCCTTACCTTCAAGGATGATTCTAAGCCGACACAAAATCCCTTTCAAGCTGTAGACTAAAATGAAAATTATTTGCATTGGCCGAAACTATGCGGCACATATAGAAGAATTAAAAAATGAAACTCCGGGAAATCCGGTAGTTTTCCTCAAGCCCGACACGGCCTTATTAAAGAATGGCAATCCCTTTTATTACCCTGACTTCTCGACCAACATTCATCACGAGGCAGAATTGGTACTGAAGATTAGCAAAGAAGGCAAATACATCCAAAAGAAATTTGCCAATCGCTATTTCGAAGAGATCGGACTTGGGATTGACTTTACTGCGCGAGATCTTCAAGACCAATGCAAAGCTAAAGGCTTGCCTTGGGAAATCGCCAAGGCTTTCAATAGTTCGGCCCCAATCGGAGATTTTATGCCAATCACAGAATTTGCTGATGTAAAGAATATTGATTTTCAGCTTACCATCAATGGCGCCGAAAAGCAAAAAGGAAATACCTCATTGATGCTTTTTGATTTTGGAACGATCATCGAATATGTATCTCAATTTTTCACCCTGAAAAAAGGAGATCTCATCTACACCGGAACACCTGCAGGCGTGGGCCCTGTGGCGGTCGGAGATCGATTGGAAGGATTTATTGGCACCCAAAAAATGCTCGATTTTGAAGTTAAATAAAGCAACATCCTCCCTATTTCTTATTCTCTTTTCGATTTCATTTTTGACTCATGCTCAAGGAGTTGAAAAGGGTTACTTCAGGTCACCGGTGAAGCCAGGAGGCAGGAATTATCTTTCAGGAAATTTCTCTGAACTTCGACCAAATCACTTTCACACCGGTTTGGATTATAAGTTTGGAGGTCAGGAAGGCGAGCCAATTTATGCCGCTGCAGATGGATGGGTTCATCGGATCAAAATCTCCTCTTTCGGCTATGGAAATGTGATTTACCTCAAGCATCCATCAGGTCATATCACCTTGTACGGGCACTTGAGAAATTTCAATCCAAAGCTCGCTGCTTACATGAAAAAGAAAATGTATGAAGCGCAAGTCAACGACCTTGAGGTGTTCCCAGCGCCAGGTGAAATCACAGTAAAAAAAGGCGAGCAAATCGCAAATGGCGGAAATACAGGTTCCTCAGGTGGTCCTCATTTGCACTTCGAAATCAGAGACAGTTTGGATCGGGCAATGGACCCCCTACTTTTTGGTTTTCCGGAAATTATCGACAAAACCCCTCCTACCCCGCAAAAAATCGCCATCGTGCCACTTCACATCGACTCACGAGTTAATGGA
>JBBQDY010000506.1:0-2336 GCA_038320155.1 Cytophagales bacterium | reverse complement strand
ATAATGGCGCCTGTCCAAAAAGGCACGCCCATGGTTTCAAAAATTAGCGCGCCGGAGAAAATGATCAACGATATTTTTGTGATGACATAAGCAAGAATAGAAACAACGGAAAGGTAATTTCGACAAGCTTTGGAGTATCGCAGCTCTAGAAATTCTGGCATGGTGTAAACACCCGTTCGCAAATAGAAAGGAACAAATACCCACCCTAATAAAATCAGGATAAAGGCTGCAAGCATTTCAAAATTGGCCATGGGCATTTCTGCCCGAGCACCGGCTCCAGATACTCCCAAAATTATTTCTGAACCAATGTTCGAAGAGAATAATGAAGCACCTATCACAAACCAACCTTCGTTTTTCCCCGCTAGAAAATAATCTGCCGAACCTTGCTCAATTTGAGGTTTTCCATGTACTCGGGATGCCCACCACGCAATCCATAAGGTGATACCAAAATAGATTGCAATGATCAGCAAATCCCATGAACTCATATATTCCAGCATAAGTGGGGTTGAATTAGTGTGGGTTTTAGAATGAAAAAATGAGAAGTAATCTCTTTTCTACTTCAATAGAAAGAGGACTTCTCATTCAAGAGGTTATGTCACTACTAATATTTTTCAAGCCCCAGGATTTTTTTACCGAGCTCGCTTAATTTGGCCGCTTCATATTTTGTTTGTTCCCATTTCCTTGGATCGCCTGGAAAAGCATAACCCTCGGGTGCTATACGATTCTTCCAGGAATTGATTCTCCATTGTTTCAGATCTTCATTTTCTTCCTCTGCCGGCATCATCGAAATGTATTGTGCAATTCTTACTTGGTCTTTCGAAAGGTTTGGTCGAATGCCATGAGGTTGTGAGCTGTTGAAGATGAGTAAATCTCCCGCTTGTAATTTCACCTTTACCAACTTATCATCAAAACCGGTTACATCTGGTTTGAAATGATTGCGATCCTCAGGCTGTGTTAATTTCCAGGTATCATAGGTGCGAAAAAGTTCTGGAATACATTGAAAGCCTCCCATGTGTTCGTCTTCTTGATCTGCCAAAGCTAAAACGCCTTGAACGTTTTGAGGCTTTGTCTCCGGATCGTAATCCCAATGAATAAATCCTTTGTACTCGAAACCCGGCCTGATCGGAAAGTTCAAATTAGCGCGATCAATGGTAACCCAAAGCTTTTCAGTTCCCCAGATATCTTCAAACGCGTCGTGAACCCGTTGCATCTGACGGTTCTCCCAAAGAAGCTGATGGTTATAAACTTCTACCATTCCGGTACCGACTAATTCTTTCATCTCCATATCGGCCCGTGGTGCGGTATACCAGGTAGAAGGGTCATTCTTATCTTTCTCTTCAAACTCCCACAAAAAATCAGCGGTTCGCAACGCCTGTTCACGAGGCACAGCATTTTTAACCACCACATAACCGTTAAGAATCCAGAAAGCCCAATCTTCTTCGCTTAAGATTCTCAGCGGTTTTCCGTTGGATCGGTCATTCAATTTAACTTTGCTACTGGTAGCTGTAGATGGATTACCGGGAATGTCTTTGTGATTCTTATTTGGGCTCTGCGTAGGAGCCATGGTCTTTTGATTTTCCATAATTGGTTTGTTGGGTTTAATTATAGAATAAAGCTAAGGGAAGAGTGCACTCGATTTCTACTCCAATAATGATGGGTTTTTGAATCATATTGATATTTTAGGATCTATATAGACTATGAATAAGTCAATTTTATGTAAATTTTGAAATGAAGACTGAATTAGAACGAATCGTTGCTCATGAAAATAGCTCTCTTCGCTTAATGGTGAATCCCAATTTAAGCGACTTCTTCTTTTGGCATTTCCACCCGGAATATGAGTTGGTTTTTATCGATGGTGCAAATGGAACACGGCACGTTGGCAAACATATATCACGCTATGAAGGAAGTGATTTGGTTTTTATCGGTTCGAATATCCCGCATCTCAATTTTGATTATGGCATAAAGTGTCCGTATGAAAAAATTGTTGTTCATATAAAGCCAGAGTTTCTGAAAGAGGCTTTTTCGTCTACACCAGAATTGCATGCTGTCCATCTATTATTCGAAGAATCCAAACAAGGCGTAGCCTTTGGAAAGAATGCAATACTGCTGGTGGGTGATCGCCTAAAGAAATTACATACGTTGGGTTATTTCGAGCAGTTCCTGGAAGTGCTGAGCATCCTAGAACTGCTATCAGAGTCCACTGAGAAAGAATTACTTCACAATCATCCGGTAGAAAATCCGCACACTCAAAAAGAGCAAGGCAGACTTAAAACCATCTATCAATTTCTTGACGATCATTATCAGCGTAAAATTGAACTTTCGGAAGTTGCCGCTTT
>JBBQDY010000505.1:0-2349 GCA_038320155.1 Cytophagales bacterium | reverse complement strand
CTTCAATCCTCCCGGACGATCCGTGATTCCTTTTCCATCATCATTTCCTCCATCAAGACCAGAATTTGGACCTCCCCATACTTGGGTAATTTCTTTGTCCTCATGGATTTTGACACCATTGAAGTAAACGGTGGCTCTTGGCTTTTCTACCAGCTTTCCGTCTTTGAATCTAGCTGCACGAAAGACAATATCATAAGCGTTCCATTTGCCAATTCCATTGTATTCTTCCGAAGTCGGTATATGCTCATTGATTAAGGCAGCCATTCCATGTATGCCATAGTCTCCATCTAAAATTTGCACTTCGTATCGGTTTTGTAAGTAAACGCCACTATTACCCCCGGCCTCTTTTATGAAAAACTCTACGTGTGCTCGGAAATCTTTAAACTCATCCTTGGTCACGATATCTGCTGCACCGTATTTCCCTCCGGCACCGGCGGGATCATTGCTGCTGATTACTTTTCCTCCACTTACTGGATCAGCTACTTCCGGCCATTTGATTGGCATTTCGGCAGAAAATCTTGGACCTTCCCAATAAATCCAGTTTTTTTTGAGAGATTTTTTGGAACCGTTAAGGTAAGTTTTTGCACCTTTTTCAGGCTGTGCTCCAACTCCTTTTTGAGCAAAAGCTTGCATAGCAGTCATTGAGAATGCTACGATAAATAAAATGAGAAATGAATAATTGGTCTTCATAGGTATTAGGTTTTGGATATATTTGTTCAAATTGAAATGAAACTGATTCTAATGTTCAATTTGGTTAATTTTAAAACAAATAAATCTTTTTTCCAATGAAATGGCAAGGCAAAAAACAAAGCTCAAATGTAGATGATCGCCGCGGGCAATCATCTCGAGGCGGTGGAGGGGGTGGAATAAATCCTATGATGATCGGGTTTTTGCTAAAGTTCCTTTTTTCAAAAACGGGATTAATCATTGCTGGTATCGTAGCGGTCATTTTATTTGCCACGGGGACAAATCCGCTTTCTTTACTAGGTAATATTCTAGGAGGAGGATCACAGGGTATCACTACCCAACAAAACTATACCCCAACGGAAGCCGAGGACAGGTTGGCAGAATTCAGCGCAACGATATTGGCCGATACCGAGATTATCTGGAATCAACAGATGGACAATTATCGGGAACCTACTCTGGTACTTTTCACGGGAGCGGTGTCCTCTGCCTGCGGAAGCGCTTCCAGTGCCACCGGTCCTTTTTATTGTCCTGGAGATGAAAAGTTATACATTGATCTAAGCTTTTTCCAAGAAATGGAACAAAAGCTAAATGCTCCCGGTGATTTTGCGCAAGCCTATGTCATTGCCCATGAGGTCGGACACCATATCCAAAAAATATTGGGAATCACCACCGAGGTAGATAAGCTACGGGGACAAATCAGTCAAAAAGAATTTAATGAATACTCGGTCAAGCTGGAATTACAAGCTGATTTCTTGGCGGGAGTATGGGCTCATCATAGCCAACAAGCAAATAGCTGGTTGGAAAAAGGAGATTTGGACGAGGCGCTAAATGCAGCGAATGCGATTGGAGATGACCGTTTGCAGAAGCAATCTTCCGGGCGAGTTGTGCCGGATTCATTTACACACGGCACTTCTGCTCAGCGTATGAAATGGTTCAAGAAAGGTTTCGAAACAGGCGATATGAAGCAAGGTGATACCTTCAGTACCTCAGATCTTTAAACAGATTCGAGCACTTTGATTTGATTGGCCTGGAAAGTTGGAAAAAATTGTCGGAGCAAATAATACGTCTCTGGGATTCTTGGTACAAGGTCTAGATTAGTAATGAAATCCAAGTTTTCATCGGGTTCATTCACAAATCCAATTCGAGTCAAAATCCCGTGATTGAATACACAAAAGGCCTTTTCTTCTTTTTCTCGACCGGAAAACTCCAAAAGAATCTCTTTTTGGCTCGCTTTGATTTGGCCCAGGAAAGCATGGACTTTTTGATTGTATGAATTCGGCTCCTCTTCAGCATCGCAAGCACCCGCGCAGGGATTTGGCAATTCTGCTGTGCAATTCACCTTTCTTAAGCCACTCAGTTTATGACATAGTTCGTATTGCTCAATTCCACCTTTGAGAAAGGTATTGGCTTCTTCCAAGGAAAAGAAAGTCTCAACAGGTCGTAAATGCTTGGTGACTTTAGAAATCTGAAATCGGGCATAGCCGCTGCCATCCTCATAATGAAACAATCCCCAAAGCGTTTTGGGCATTTTCAGAGCAGAGTTGTACTCAGGCCATAGTCGCTTGATTTCCAGCAACTCCATCAGCAAAGCCATAAATTCAGTTCCGGTCAATTTCCATTGAAGATCCACCACTTCTGCTTTTAGCTTTTGCTTGAGATTGG
>JBBQDY010000504.1:0-2393 GCA_038320155.1 Cytophagales bacterium | reverse complement strand
TTTGGGAAATACATAGGTTTAATATTTGGGGTAAAGTAGTGAAAAAATAGGTATTCTCTTCTAAGAAACTGATTTGCAGGCAGATTTTGAGGTTGATCGGTTAAATTTTTCTCTTTGACACAATAGAGAAAATCACTTGGTAAAATTTGCTTAGTTTGCTATGATCATGGCCCCATCTGAGATGGTCACTTCAATAAACTCGGGCTCTAACGCAAATGCTGATTGATAGCTCGATTTGATTTGATTTTTGAACTCTTCCAGAAACTCTGACTTCACCAGATTCAAGGTACAGCCTCCAAATCCACCGCCCATCATCCGCGACCCTAATACCTGTGGCAAGGATTGAGCTTTTTCAGCCAAAAAATCCAACTCGGTGCAACTGACTTCAAAATCTTTGCTGAGACTTTCATGAGAGGCGTTCATCAGTCTGCCGAAGGCAACCAAATCTCCCTTTGGAAGCAAATCTCCAGCTACAGTTACCCGATGGTTTTCTGTGATGACATGTTTTGCTTTTCGGAAAAGATGTGGGGAAAGAATTTTTTCAGCCTTTTCCAAATCAGAAAGCCCGATATCTCGGAGCGTGGTGATTTTTGGAAAATCATTTTTTAGAATCTTGACACTTTCCTCACATACCAGCCTCCGTTCGTTGTAGGCAGAATCTGCCAAGCTATGCTTGACCTTGCTATTGACCAAAATCAATTGAAAATCCCCTAATTCAATTGGGATTTCAAGATGTGTATTACTTCTGCAGTCGAGTAGGAGGGCATGTGCTTTTTTGCCGAAGGCGGAAGCATAAGGATCCATGATCCCGCAATTGACGCCTGCGTACAGGTGCTCGGATTTCTGAGCATAGAGGACCAATGATTTTTTGGAAACTTGATAGTCAAATAAGGAAGTGATCGCAGTTCCGATTGCAATGGAAAGAGCAGCCGAAGAAGAAAGTCCTGCGCCGACTGGTATCGTGCCGCCAATGACCATGTCAAAGGGTTGCGGTGCAAATCCCGCTTGTTTCAATTGGCTGAGCATGCCCATCACGTAATTTGCCCAATACCCTTTTTTAGGGGAAATTGAATCTGGAGAAAAAGTGAATTCCTCTTCAAAATCGAGTGAAAATAACCGGCAATATTCTTCTTGGTTTTTGCCAATTGCTACGTAAATCCCCTGCTCAACTGCCGCGGGAAATACAAAGCCTTCCTGGTAATCGGTGTGCTCGCCAATGAGATTTATTCGCCCGGGAGCAAATGCAAGTAGCGGCTGACTTTGAAATAAGTCTCGGAATGAACTCGTAACCCTGTCCTGCATTAAATGATCGCCTTGGTTGATTTTCGGACAACTAATGTGGTCTCCAAAACAATGGAAATAGGATCATCAGAAGCTAATCCATCCAATTGATCAAGCAAATGGCTCACTGCTAATTTTCCCATTTCGTAGCCTGGCTGAGAGACGGTTGTAAGTGGAGGCTCGACTACTGCAGATGTGGGATTATTGGTGAAACCTGCCAAAGCAATATCTTCTGGAATATGAATTCCAAGGCTTTTCCAATGCGTAAGCACATCGACAGCCAATGGATCAATCATGCAAAAGACTCCATCGGGACGAGGGTTCATATCAATGATTTCCTGAGCAACTTTCAGATTGCCTTCCAAAGTAAGATCAGTGACTTTGATAAGCGCATCTTTTTCATCGATATCAAATTCAGCCAAAGCTTTGAGGTAACCTTCTTTTCGCTTTTTACTAATGTATAAATCCTCCGGACCGGAAACGTACATCACGTTTTTGCAACCAGACTCAATTAGGTGCTTAGTAACTTGGTATGCACCGCCTTGATCATTAAAAGTGATTTTGGATACGGGCATTTCTTCATGAACTCTGTCAAAAAACACGAAAGGAATCTCTCGGCTGTAAAGATCATCGAGGTGTTCGTAGTGATTGGTTTCTCGACTTAGCGAAATCAACAAAGCATCTACTTGAGAAGCTACCAGAGTCTTGATATTTGCTTTTTCCTGCTCAATAGATTCATTGGATTGGCAGATCATCACATTATATCCACGCTTGATCGCGTGGTCCTGAATCCCACTGATGCAGGAGGCAAAAAAATGAGAAGTAATCTCAGGGACAATTACTCCAAGTGTATTCGTACGACTGATTCTGAGACTCTGAGCAAGCAGGTTGGGTTGGTAATTCATCTCCTTGGCCATCTCCACGATCTTCCGCTTGGTTTCGACATGGAGTTCGGGAGAATCTTGTAAAGCTCGAGAAATGGTAGATACAGAAACGCCCAACTTTTTGGCGATTTCCTTCATCGTAACCTGATGCCCTTTTTTCATAAATTAAATATTTACAAAGCAACCGAATAATTAGAGATTCAAAAACAGCAATCGTCATCTATTGTT
>JBBQDY010000503.1:0-2401 GCA_038320155.1 Cytophagales bacterium | reverse complement strand
CGGGACATTGACTACGGTGGTGACTGGATTCCTAGGGTTGCAAATGCCGCAGCAACAAGCGATGGAAATGGCAAATCCAGACTTGGCCCAGTCCATGCCCAACTCTGACGTGGGTGAGATCCTTCAAGTACTTTCTGGAATCAACGTGACGGAAATAGTACTCTGCTTTGTCTTTTATTTCCTAGGAGGCTACCTGATGTACGGAGCGCTTTTTGCCGGAATCGGATCTGCGGTGGATGCACCTTCAGATGCGCAACAGTTTATGCTTCCTGTGACGATTCCTTTGATCGTGGCCTATATGGGGCTTTTTGTATTTGTGCTCAATGACCCCAACAGCACCACTTCTTTTTGGCTCTCCATCATTCCACTTACCTCACCAATCGCTATGATGGGTAGAGTGAGTTTTGGAGTCCCTGGATTAGAGCTCGCATTATCCATGGGCTTACTGATCTTAGGATTTTTGGCTACGACTTGGATGGCGGGAAAAATCTACCGAATCGGAATCCTGATGCATGGTACAAAGCCAAGCTATAAGACCCTTTGGAAGTGGATCAAGACAAATAATTAGGACTGATAATCCCCAATTGTGTCGTTATTTTACTCTGAAGGCCGTCAATGAGACTGGATTTACCGATAACAGTTGATTGAATATGCCCGATTTAAGTCTTTTATGATTTCTCAATCGACATATCTGAGCATAGTTGAGTTGTAGGTGAAGCATACATTTAAGTTTCGAATTGGCTTTCTCGAAACAGATTTGATTTCTCATCCAAAAATTAAATTCTAAATTTAGCATCAGTGGTTTTGAATTTTGGGATTTAAATCCCCTTAGCATATACTAACTTTCCTAAGCGCAAGTTAGTAACTGAGTCACCCTCTATCAGATGAAAAACCGATTCCAAGACCTTACTTCAGTCGATCTTTATAGCAATAAGAAACAAGTCAAATGGCTTGTTGTCTTGGTTTCTATAGTCATCGGCTCGGGTTCGATCTGGTATACCAATCGGCTGGTAAATGAGCTTAAGGAGCGAGAGCGAAGACAAATTGAGTTGCTCTCAGCTGCACTTGAATATGCCGCCAGTAATGCTGAAAACCTCACTTTTATCAACCAGGAGATCATACAACAGAACTATTCGATCCCGATTATCATGGTCGATTCGGAAGGAGATCCGATTGAGTTTAGAAATATTCCCTTTAAGAAAAATGCTGATGGACTGGATTCCATTCGAACCTTGGAAAAGGAACTTGCAGAAATGCAGGCAGAGTATGAACCGATTTTACTCGAAGAGGCCGATATACAAGTCTTCTACAGAAATTCTGAGCTTCTCATCAATCTGAAATATTATCCTTACGTCCAACTAGCAGTCATCCTACTTTTTGGAGTTTTAGCCTATACCCTTTTCAATCAAAGCAAAATTGCGGAGCAAAATCGAGTTTGGGCAGGCCTCACTAAAGAAACGGCCCATCAACTGGGTACGCCGATCGCTTCTTTGATGGCCTGGATTGACTACTTGCGCGATTCGCCCGTGTGGGAAGAAAATCGGGAGATTATCCAAGAAATGGATAAAGACGTGGTCAAGCTCCGGATGGTTACCGAGCGATTTAGCAGCATTGGTAGCAAGCCGGTAATCCAGCCGGGAAATCTTTATGAGAGCATCGAGGAGACGATTGCCTATTTACGTCCGCGGATTTCTACTAAAGTATCCATGAATATCAATGCGGATTCCAAAGACCTCGACGCCATGATGAATCGTCCACTCTTTGAGTGGGTTATTGAAAATATTTGTAAAAACGCAGTCGATGCCATGAAAGGTAAAGGGTCCATAAACATTGACATTCTTCAGGACAGCGATAAGTACGTCATTGTTGATATCACTGATACCGGAAAGGGTATGGAAAAAAACATGTTCAAACGAGTTTTTAATCCAGGTTTTTCTACCCGACAGCGTGGTTGGGGGTTGGGCTTGACGTTGGCCAAGCGAATCATCGAAGGCTATCATGGCGGGAAAATCTTCGTCAAAAACTCCGAAATCGGCAAAGGAACCACTTTTCGAATAGTCCTTCATGGAAGCCTGGAGGGGGCATCGCAGTTTGTGACAGAAGGATTATTAGAATATTGAATTCCAAAGAAGATTTTGGATTTACGATTTACGAGGTTTTCTATAGTTCGAAAGACTTACTATAACTCTAACCTTTTTGAAAAATGGAAAATGTTGAAGTTGGAAAATAAGACCCAAGCTTACTCAAAACCTCGTAAATTGTACTTCGTCAATCACCAGAGTAAAAGTTAATTTTTTAATGATGAATGTCGAATGACGAATAGCGAATGATGAAGTTTTGCATACACTTTAATAGTATCACGGGCTTCGTCTACAGTCCTTCGTCAATCGTAAATCCCTTC
>JBBQDY010000502.1:0-2403 GCA_038320155.1 Cytophagales bacterium | reverse complement strand
CGGGACATTGACTACGGTGGTGACTGGATTCCTAGGGTTGCAAATGCCGCAGCAACAAGCGATGGAAATGGCAAATCCAGACTTGGCCCAGTCCATGCCCAACTCTGACGTGGGTGAGATCCTTCAAGTACTTTCTGGAATTAACGTGACGGAAATAGTACTCTGCTTTGTCTTTTATTTCCTAGGAGGCTACCTGATGTACGGAGCGCTTTTTGCCGGAATCGGATCTGCGGTGGATGCGCCTTCAGATGCGCAACAGTTTATGCTTCCTGTGACGATTCCCTTGATCGTCGCTTATATGGGACTTTTTGTATTTGTTTTAAATGATCCAAATAGCACCACTTCTTTTTGGCTTTCCATTATTCCACTTACCTCACCAATCGCAATGATGGGCAGAGTGAGTTTTGGAGTCCCTGGATTAGAGCTCGCATTATCCATGGGCTTACTGATCTTAGGTTTTTTGGCTACGACTTGGATGGCGGGAAAAATCTACCGAATCGGAATCCTGATGCATGGTACAAAGCCAAGCTATAAGACCCTTTGGAAGTGGATTAAGACAAATAATTAGGTTTGATTATCCCCAATCGTGTCGGTATTTTACTCTGAAGGCCTTCAATGAGACTTGATTGATCGATGACAGGTGATTGAAATATGCCCGATTTAAGTCTTTTATGATTTCTCAATCGACATATCTGAGCATAGTTGGGTTGTAGGTGACGCATACATTTAAGTTTCAAATTGGCTTTTCTCGAAACAGATTTGATTTCTCATCCAAAAATTAAATTCTAAATTTAGCATCAGTGGCTTTGAGTTTTGGGATTTAAATTCCCCAAGCATATACTAACTTTCCTATGTGCAAGTTAGTAATTGAGTCACCCTCTATCAGATGAAAAACCGATTCCAAGACCTTACTTCAGTCGATCTTTATAGCAATAAGAAACAAGTCAAATGGCTTGTGGTACTGGTTTCTATAGTCATTGGCTCTGGTTCGATCTGGTATACCAATCGGCTGGTAAATGAACTTAAGGAGCGAGAACGAAGACAAATAGAGTTGCTCTCCGCTGCGCTCGATTATGCCGCCAGCAATGCTGAAAACCTCACTTTTATCAACCAGGAGATCATACAACAGAACTATTCGATCCCGATCATCATGGTCGATTCGGAAGGAGATCCGATTGAGTTTAGAAATATTTCCTTTAAGAAAAATGCAGATGGACTGGATTCCATTCGAACCTTGGAAAAAGAACTTGCGGGAATGCAGGCAGAGTATGAACCGATTTTACTTGTAGAAGCAGATATTCAGGTTTTTTACCGCAATTCTGAGCTCTTGCTCAATTTGAAATATTATCCTTATGTCCAACTGGCCGTCATCCTGCTTTTTGGAGTTTTGGCTTACACGCTATTCAATCAAAGCAAAATTTCGGAGCAAAATCGCGTTTGGGCAGGCCTTACTAAAGAAACGGCCCATCAACTGGGTACGCCGATCGCGTCTTTGATGGCCTGGATTGACTACTTGCGTGATTCGCCTGTTTGGGAAGAAAATCGGGAGATTATCCAAGAAATGGATAAAGACGTGGTTAAACTCAGAATGGTTACCGAGCGATTTAGCAGCATTGGGAGCAAGCCGGTAATTCAGCCGGAAAATCTTTATGAGAGCATCGAGGAGACGATTGCCTATTTACGTCCGCGGATTTCCACCAAAGTAACCATGAATATCAATGCAGATTCTAAAGACCTCGATGCCATGATGAATCGTCCACTCTTTGAGTGGGTCATTGAAAATATTTGTAAAAACGCAGTCGACGCCATGAAAGGTAAAGGGATCATTAACATTGACATTCTTCAGGACAGCGATAAGTACGTCATTGTTGATATCACGGATACCGGAAAGGGTATGGAAAAAAACATGTTCAAACGAGTTTTTAATCCGGGTTTTTCGACTCGCCAGCGTGGTTGGGGATTAGGATTAACTTTGGCCAAGCGAATCATCGAAGGCTATCACGGTGGGAAGATATTTGTCAAAAACTCCGAAATCGGTAAAGGAACCACTTTTCGAATAGTCCTTCATGGAAGCCTCGAGGGGGCATCGCAGTTTGTGACAGAGGGATTATTAGAATATTGAATTCTAAAGAAGATTTTGGATTTACGATTTACGAGGGTTTCTATATTTCGAAATCTTACTATTATCTCTGACCTTTTTGAAAAATGGAAAATGTTGAATTTGGAAAATAAGACCGAAGCTTACTCAAAACCTCGTAAATCGTACTTCGTCAATCACCAGAGTAAAAGTTAATTTTTTAATGATGAATGTCGAATGACGAATAGCGAATGATGAAGTTTTGCATACACTTTAATAGTATCACGGGCTTCGTCTACAGTCCTTCGTCAATCGTAAATCCCTTC
>JBBQDY010000501.1:0-2418 GCA_038320155.1 Cytophagales bacterium | reverse complement strand
AGCCAGATTTTTAGAAGACCTAGGCTGTGATTATGTAATCCACCATATTGGTTATGATGAACGAAGAGGAATTGCAGCTTCGGGAAAAAGAATGCCAAGTCCTCTGGATCAACTTCGCGAAGTCGTAGCGGCAGTAAGTGTTCCTGTTCAGGCAGTCGGCGGTCTATCCTTAGCCCAAGCAATAAAATGTCCTCAATATGGCGCTCCATTGGTCGTTTTAGGAGCTCCTTTAACAATCGATGCAGATTCATTCAAAACTGCCGGTGGTGATCTTGAAGCATCATTGCGAATGATTTGCGAAGCCATCCATAGTCAAAAAACTATTTTACCCAAAAAATCCTAAGCCATGTCCAGTACTAAATCCGCAGCCGTAGTCAATTATGCCGAAGAAAAACATTCTGTTGAAATCACAGAAATCCCTATCCCGGAAATCGGAGAGGACGACATTCTTCTGGAAGTTGAAAATGTCGGGGTTTGCGGTAGCGACCTTCATCAATGGACTTCAGATCATAGCTGGCCAGTCAATTATCCGGTAGTGCTAGGCCATGAGTTTGGAGGGAAAATTGTTTCTCTTGGTTCGAAAGTAACAGGATGGAAAGTAGGAGATCGAGTAGTTAGCGAAACTGCAGCTGTGATAGATAGTCAAAACCCCATGAGCAAAGTTGGACTTTACAATCTCGATCCAACTCGGAAAGGATTTGGCTACGGAGTCAATGGAGCCATGACCCGATTTGTGAGAGTTCCTGCTCGATGCCTCCACATGGTTCCTGAAAATCTTTCCTTTGAAGAAGCCTGCCTCACCGAACCTTGTTGTGTTGCTTACAATGCTGTGGTTGGAAACTCTTCGGTCAAACCAGGCGATCGTGTGATCGTCATTGGTCCGGGAACTATCGGAATTCTTTGCGCTGCAGTTGCCAAACTTTGCGGAGCAGAAGTAGCAGTTATTGGACTTGAGGCAGATAGAGGCCGATTAGAAATTGCGAAGAAATATGGCTGCGAAGCAATCATCGGAAATGCAGAAAAGTGGGCAAAGAAAAGAGATGGACTAGGAGCTGATCTGATCATAGATGCAGCCGGTGTGAGTGAGACTTTGCAAATCGCCATGCAGTTGGTTCGCCCAAATGGACAAATCACCAAAGTTGGGTGGGGACCTAAACCTTGCAATTTTTCTCTGGACCCGATTATCCAAAAGAATGTTCGACTTCAGGGAAGCTTTAGCCATAATTGGCCGATATGGGAGAGAGTGATTGCGCTCCTTGCAAGCGGTGCGTTGGACGTAAAACCAATTATCGGTGGCGTTTGGCCCATTACAGAATGGAAGGCAGCTTTTGAAAAAATGCATACCGGCCAAGTTGTCAAATCCGTTTTGAAGCCTGTTTGAAATGCGACTCAAAGACAAAGTCATCATCGTAACGGGGAGTACTACAGGCATTGGCAAAGCAATCGCAAAACGCTGCGTAGCTGAGGGTGCCAAAGTTATCCTGCATGGGCTGGAAGAAGATTTGGGTATGGAAGTACTTCAAGAAATCGGATCTGAGCATGCTGTTTTTCATCATGAGGATATTTCAAATGAAGGCTGCGGCGATCGATTGGTTGAATTGGCTATTCAGACTTGGGGCAAGCTCGATGCGATCGTCAATAATGCTGCTTGGGTAAGCACCTCAAATATTTCAACTACAGACCGTACTTTTCTCCAGAAAGTTCTAGATATCAATACCATTTCTCCATTCCTTTTAATTCAATCGGCCCTATCAGAATTAAGTAATAATCGGGGCTGTGTCCTGAATATTGGTTCAGTCAATGCCTGGAGTGGCGAACCGAACCTTTTGGCCTACAGTATTTCCAAGGGAGCACTGATGACGATGAGTAGAAATCTCGGCGATGTCCTGATGAGAGAATTTGGCGTGAGAGTAAACCAGATCAATCCGGGCTGGGTGCTTACGGAAAGAGAGCGAGAACGCAAGAAACAACATGGACTCTCAGATACTTGGTATGAAAATATCCCGGCTATGTATGCTCCATCAGGAAGAATTTTATGGCCAGAAGAAATTGCTGCTGCTGCCATTTATTGGCTTTCGGATGAATCAGGACCGATCAGCGGACAGGTAGTAGATCTTGAACAGCATCCAATGATTGGCCGAAATGCCCCAAAAGACACGAATACAATTCCTGAGAAATAAATTATATGGTTCTCTTTAAAGATGCCAAATTAGCCATAGTCCCTGCTTTACGATATGATGACCGATGACGGATGACCGAAGCACCGAAATTCTAGAGTTCTTCAGGTCTTATGATGCTTTTGTCTTTTTCCTAGGACTAAAATAGAAAACACATAAAACACTCACTTCAAAAACAGTATAAAATGCCGAAAATAGCTGCCTTCCCAAAAGGATTTATGCAAGCACTCTGCAAGGACGG
>JBBQDY010000500.1:0-2433 GCA_038320155.1 Cytophagales bacterium | reverse complement strand
AGATTAAATACATTTAAATATGAGTTACAAAAAACTTTTATATTTGACTTGAGATCTTTAGATTTTAAAAGCCAATTTTTTTATAGGAAATTTCTCTAGTTTTTTTTGTGAATAAAGAAAGTGAGATCATTATTTCTATCGGACTAATGCCTGATAATATCTGGTGTGATTGCTTTCAGTAACAATTTCTATCCCTCCAGCGCATTTATAACCTCCATTTTGCAAAACTCTACTGACAGCTTGTTCTAACTCCTTCTGTGGATCAGCATTTTTTAATTCGTAGTTGTATTCTTTAGGATTATTTTGAACACTCAATCCATAAGAAACTATTGGACCCAAAAATAGTAATGCAAAAATTGTTAGTGTAGCTCTTAATAATGATTCTTGTTAGTTTTACGATGTTTTTGAAAAATTTAGTTTTTTTTCATTATATGCCTACAGTTTTAAGGGTTGAAAAAAGGTTGATTTTTCCTTTCGCAGCCTAAAAAACATTATTTCAAAGCCAAAACCATCTCTTTTCTAGACTTTACATCCAGCTTTTTGTAGATATGGTTGATATGGGACTTGAGGGTGCTGTGTTCGATAAAGGATTCGGAACAGATTTCTTTATTGCTTTTGCCTTGGATGATAAGTTGTATTACTGCGTTTTCCTTACGGGATAGTTGAAGGAGTCTTTTTTGCATGCTTGATTCTCTTGTGGATTCCTGAAGATTGATGGCTTCTTTCATTCGTTGGACTTTGGCATATTCGATCCAAGTCCAAAAGTAGCATAGTAGGAATGTCGCGATTTCAAATCCTGTAAGTGCGGATACAGACTCTGGAAGGATTTCCCCAAAATCTACATGGACGATGTAGATAGTACTGACAAACAATATTCCGGATAACGGAAGTAGGAATTTTTGCAATCTGAACAATGCCTCAGGTTTGGCTAATAGAATTCTCATAAAAGAATAATTAAAAATGGATAATCAATTGGGTTGTTTATAGGTAGGTATTCTTGGGTTTTTGTCAATCAAAAAAACTAAGGGTTTTCGTCACTTGAAAAATACCCTGATTCTACTTGATACTAAAAAAATCCTATGGATAAAGCTTTGATATCAAGTGGACTAAAGCTAAAAAGTATTTCTTGAATTTTGAAAATTAATTTGGAGAGTTTTTTGAGAAATAGAATTAGGTGTAAAGAGGCTAGAACTTGGAGGAATTTTGGGATTTAATGGTGAGGTAGGAGTTCCCGATATCCACTTCGTGTCATCGGGATAAACTCCTCCTCCAGCTTATAGAGCAAAAAAAAGCCCTTTCTTTTCAGAAAGAGCTTTTACAATGTACCCAGAGCCGGAGTCGAACCGGCACGCCTTGCGGCATTGGTGTTTGAGACCAACGCGTCTACCGATTCCGCCACCTGGGCATTCTATTGTTTTGTTAATATGCGGTTGTTCGGTATCCAACTCGCATAATTTCCGATTATCAGTCTACCGTGTCGATAGCTATCGGGACCGCCACCTGGGCATTTTCTTTTTTACTGTAAGCGGTGGTTCGGTATCCAACCCGCCTCAAGCAAGCCTTTCTATTCGATTGACTCGGTTCCCTTCCTTGCGGAACGGGCTGCAAATATGAAAACAATTTCTTTTTTCTACAACCTTACCCATTCACTTCCTGTATCTTTTTTGAGCTAAACGCTAAAGGTTTTGCTGCAAAAAGCGCTTTGGTAAAGCTCCAGACGGTTTTAAAAAGCTCAGAATCACGGTATTGATTTAACGCTTCTTCACTTTCCCAATGGCTGTAAGTCATGAAAATATTTTTGTCGTGCTCATCTTCCCAAAGCTCCAAATGATGACATCCGGGGGAATTTCGAATGGCCGATTTATTTTCTTCGAAGTTTTGTAGGAAATCTGCTCTTGCTCCTTCTTTGAAAGTCATGCGAACTATCCGAATTAGCATCAGGCTTCAAAGTAAATCTGCACGACGCTTTCGTATCGCAGCCCCAAAAGTGCCCCGCCCTTTCCATGATAAATTCCAATCTCCAGCAGATCCAGACTGTTGAAGAAGGCAAAACAATCACCCGGCTCTACCTGATCGTAGCCTTTGTGTAGTCTATTCAATGATTCTCTTCCAAACTCAATCGAAAACTTACCGGGATTCAGTTTCTCAAAGATGTCCTTTCTGATATTCGTGATTAGATTTCCGTAGCAGTCCACGCGCATTACTTGGCCGACTATTTTTTCACGAGTCGCTTTGGGTTGGCTGGGCATCAGCTTTCTGAAATTGGTCAAGGGTCCTCCGAAATCATGAATCGCTGCGCCACTGGCTACTTTTCCGGCAATAGGAGCTAAAATATCTTTTGCAGGGAAGGTGCTGTCTTTGACATGAATATCTGCAAACTGAACCATGATTCCCGGCTCCTGATCTGCCAAAAGACTGAGAATTCCATTATTT
>JBBQDY010000499.1:0-2459 GCA_038320155.1 Cytophagales bacterium | reverse complement strand
TAATTTCTCGATCATTTCGCCGGTCTCAGTATCCAAATTCCCGGTAGGCTCATCTGCAA
This sequence comes from Cytophagales bacterium, assembly GCA_038320155.1. Taxonomy (GTDB): domain Bacteria; phylum Bacteroidota; class Bacteroidia; order Cytophagales; family Cyclobacteriaceae; genus Algoriphagus. Next base: position 2,400 of record JBBQDY010000499.1, on the reverse strand, counting down.
AAAGTATTTTTGGTTCATTGGCAAAAGCTCGCGCGATCGAAACTCGCTGCTGCTCCCCGCCAGAAAGCTGTGTAGGATAGTGAGTGGCTCGATCTCCCAAGCCCACCTTGTTTAATAATTCCTGTGCTTTTTGGCGGGCATCTTTACGCCTTTTAAGTTCGAGCGGTACCATTACATTTTCCAATGCTGTCAGCGTTGGGAGCAGTTGGAAATTTTGAAAAATAAATCCCACATTCTGATTTCTTACCGCAGCTCGTTGATCTTCTGAAAGTTTTTCTAAAGCATTGCCGTTCAGATTCACCGAACCGGTAGAGCCAGAATCCAGACCTGCGGCAAGTCCCAGCAGGGTAGTCTTCCCGGAACCTGAAGGGCCGACTATCGCCAAAGTTTCGCCAGCTTCAATATCGAAATTAACCTCGTCCAAAACGGTCAGTTTCCGACTACCACTCTGGTAGGTTTTACTCAGATTTTTTATAGAAAGTATAATCATTGATTTTTATAAGTATAAACACGTTCCTGTAGAAACGTGCATAAAAGGCCTTTGTTAATTGATCGAAAATGAACAGTTTAAACTTAAATAACAGCAATTCAAAGGAATGTTAAACAGGAAATTAGAGGAGTGGCTGGAATATTTGATTTTTCATCAGCAATTTATGGACTCTTCAAAAATCAGAAAAACAGGATTGCCTGAACTTTTTCTCAATATTTGCATTGATTATTGCTAAAGTACAACCACTATGATTTCCTCTAAAAACCTGATCATCCCTTTATTCATCTGTTCTCTTGGTTTGATTTCCTGCAATTCTGACAAAAAAGAATTGGCCACTGCTCAGGTAGATGAAACTGATTCTGTAACCGTTCAAACTGATCAAAAAATCATCCTTTTCTTTGGAAACAGTCTCACCGCAGGTTATGGAATTGATCAGGAGGATGCCTTTGCTGGTTTGACGCAACTACGAATTGACAGTCTTGGGCTGGATTATAAAGTAATTAATGGCGGTCTTTCCGGGGAGACTACCGCTGGCGGATTAAGTCGATTGGATTGGTTTTTAGAAGATAAGCCTGAGATTTTCATATTAGAATTGGGTGGAAATGATGGACTGCGGGGAATCGCTTTGACAGAGACCAAAAGCAATCTTTTGGCTATGATCGATAAAGTGAGAGCAAAATTCCCAGAGACTAAAATCATCCTGGCAGGCATGCAGATCCCTCCAAATATGGGGCAAGAATATTCAACCGAATTCAAAGAAATCTATCCTGCAGTTGCAAAAGAAAAAAATGTGACCCTGATTCCTTTCCTTTTAGAAAATGTGGGTGGTATTCCCAAGCTGAACCTTCCAGATGGAATTCACCCTACCGAAGAAGGGCATCAAATTGTCTTTGAGACGATCTGGCCTTATGTGAAAGCAGAAATGTGATCGGGATTTTCTGTCTTTATCTTGAAATAAAAATTCTAATAATTTTCTTTTATGTGTATCCGCAAAGCTGCACGTAGCCAAATTTGTCACTGTTTTGATTTAAAAATCCCCCTTGCCCCCTTTGAAAAAGGGGGAATTTGATCCGAATCCGATCAAGATTTTGTTTTGATTCTTTACGTGCACTTATGAGGATACACATATTATGGATTAACCATCTTGCAAAATCTAAATCAATTCGCTCCCGCTCTGGGTGAAATGTCGGTTAGGTCTAGGCATAGTCCCATACTTTGGCGGGAGCATCTACGCCTTCCTATTTATTAGAATTTGTGAATCAATCAGATTTTTTTCAAAAGATCATCGCCCCCTTTTCCTCCCATTCCCCCTGAGTGTAGTCAAATCAAAAATGGGCCTATGTGGATTCCGATAGCTTATGGAAGCAACTAAAGCCAACTTTTAAAGTTTATTTGCCACAATAGATTCGTTTTTAATGAGAGTTCAAGGATACTTTTGCCTATTCCCAATGCCAAATTGAGTTTGTCAATTTCACATGGTGGGTGATACTTGAAAGGCAAGGAACGAAATATCAGACTGCAAGTGTAAAAGATTCAGTGGGTTTTTCAAGTTGGAGGAAATACAATAGAAAGTTATATTGTCATTAGTTCAAGGAGATATATTTAACAGCACTTTGCAATGCCTACCATCTTAACGATTAATGGCTTTAGGTTTTTCTTTTACAGTAATGACCATTTGCCAAGACACATTCACATTGAAAAGGCCGAAAAGACTGCTAAGTTTAACCTTAATCCTCTAGAACTAGTCAATACAAAAGGCTTTAAGGCATCGGAATTGCGGGAAATCCGTATTCTAATTCAACAAAACGTCAACCTCTTTATTAATCGCTGGGATGAATATTTTAACTAAACTTAAATCAAATCTTGCTGTAGATATATCTTTTACTGCAGAGAAAATGATCATTTATCTG
>JBBQDY010000498.1:0-2463 GCA_038320155.1 Cytophagales bacterium | reverse complement strand
GGGTGTTGGATGACGGGTGTTGGGTGTCGGATGTGGGGCACCAAGAAGTTATTTCAATCTAAAGGCTTTCTTTACCTTTTTCCAGAGCGGACTATCGCTTCGTTTCTTTACTTTTTTCAGTTTTGAATCCATGTCATCTCCATAGTAATTGTACATATACTTATTATTTTGAGAGTAGAGGTAGGTATTTCCATAACCATAATTGTAGCCTTGGTAATGGTACCCAGAATTAATCATTCCATTAAATACACCATATACATTCTTGACTTGCTTGTTATTAAAGAGGTCATTGATCATGACTAAGTGATCCTTCACCGTGTAATCCTGACGAACTACATACAGGTTGATATCAAATAAGCGCATTAGATCGATGGTCTCTGATACTAGCCCCATGGGCGGGGTATCGAAAACAATAACATCAAAACGGGACTCTAGGTACGTTAAAAACTCAATCAATTTCGGAGTTTGAAGTAATTCGGCTGGATTGGGAGGAATTACCCCTGAGGGTACAAACCATAAATTCTCATGTTCCGTAGGTATGATAATTTTATCTGCTTCCACCTTTCCAATCAAATAAGTAGAAAGGCCAACTTTATCAGAAGCTCCAAAATAGGAAGCAAGCTTAGGCCTTCTCAAATCTCCGCCTACTACGACTGTCTTCTTGGAACCCAAAGCCATTGCTGAGGCAAGATTCAAAGAGGTAAAGGTCTTGCCTTCCCCAGAAACAGAGGATGTGACCAGAATTTTCTTCGTGTTTTTGCCGGCAGCCAAATAAGTAATCGCCGACCTCAGCGATCGAAAAGATTCAGCAACGGCAGACTTAGGGTGCTGTAGCACCACCATATTGGTGTCTTTGCTACTGTAACCTACTATCCCCAACTGAGGAATCATAAAGTGCTTCTTCAAATCCCGCTGATCCTTGATGCTATCGTCAAACATGTCTCGAGCGATGACAAAGCCGAATGGAATCAAAAAACCGAGGACAATCGCCAATCCATAGTTCTGTTGCTTTTTAGGGAACACCAAAGTGCCTTTTCTGGCATAATCCAAAATCGCATTGTCGGACACGTTTGAAGCTCGGGCAATTCCTGCTTCGGCACGTTTCTCCAATAGATAGGTAAATAGCGACTCACGGAGTTTGAATTCTCTGAAAATCCCGGTGTATTCTGATTCAGATTCAGGTAAGGTCGCAAACTCAGCATCGTATACCTGAATTTCCGCTAAGATGCTTCGCTTCTTTTTTTCCGTATTGGCGATAAGATTCAAGATGTTCTCAAACAGTGCATCCTGAATTTTCTCCATCTGCACATCAATTTTTAAGACCTCGGGATGTTTTTCATTGACTGTGGCTAGCAACTTCCTTCGATCTTGGGACAGTGTGACCAAAGTTTGAATCAAGCCATTAAGAAGTGGATCAGGAACACCGATCACAGAAGGAGCAATCACGTCAGAGAAGTCCTTGCTCTTCTGCTCCATGTAGTTTTTGATTTGGTTGAAATACTCCAGCTGATAGTCTATCTCAGCATTCATTTCATCCAGATTATTCATCTTTCCAAGGATATTGGAAAACTCTGCGGATATATCCAGCAACTTATTTTCTACCTTAAAATTCTGCAATTCACGCTCTTTTTCCTGAAGTGAATCCTGCAAAAAGCCCAATTGCTCCTCGATAAAGGCCAAGGTATTCTCTTGGATTTTATTCTTTTCGCGCAAGTCATAGCCTATGTAAGCCTGCATCAGACTATTGATATAGTCTCTTGCTTTTTCCACCACTTTGGTCGTGGTGCTTAGACGAAGGACTGAACTGTATTGATTCTCAAGATTTATCTGAATTGATCTGGAATACGTATCTTCCAGCGTTGCAGGATTCACCAGCTTGAAAATCACAACTTGGTCCGTTTTTCCTGGATTGATCAGATTCACGGTGAACTTGGAACGCCCCGTTTCGATCGGCTCGCCAAAAGTGTATGTCTTATTATATAAGGCATCATCTTCTGCCGCCATGGCAGAGTTAAATTCCAAGAAACCGGATTCCTCAGGTAGAATCCGGAAATTCGTTCCAGATAAAATCACCAACTCCATTGCGGCTTCTGTGACCTGCACATGACTCCAATCTACAACAATCCGAATCGGTGAACGATCATAAAGCTCAATCGCCTTGATATTGGTTTTGGCGTAATACTCTACATCAAAATGCAAGCTGGTCAAGGCTTCCCGAGCCAGCCCTTTAGACTTTAAGCGGAGAATGTCATTTTCCAGATTCAAGCCAGATGAAAAGATATTGGAACGATCCATAATCTTGGCTTCAGGAGAGGTATTGGTTTTGATCATCATCGAGCCGCTCACCTCATACTCATCCACGGTATAGCGATGAAACAAAAAAGTAGCACCCACAAAAAGTAAGATAAAAAGTATGTACCACGGCCAATAGCGGATGTATTTGGCTACTACATAACTGATCTC
>JBBQDY010000497.1:0-2472 GCA_038320155.1 Cytophagales bacterium | reverse complement strand
GAAATTTTTCTCCACATTTTTTTGCTGCGCAAAAGTGGAAGTGGTAGCCAATGCAACTAGGCCAAGGTAAAGAAGAGATTTTTTCATAGAATTCATTTATTGAGCTAAAGTAATTTTTTCTTGCCAAAAGGCTCACAATCGAACTAGCGGATCTGATCCCAGCCCAGTTCTTTACAGATTTTTTTAAAATGCGGAGGAATTTCAGCCTGAATAGAAAGGGTCTTTAAAGTATCAGGAAGGGTAATGACCAAGGTTTGAGCATGGAGCAGCAAGTTTTGCAAGCCGAATTGCTTTTCAAAAAACTGATTCTGTTTGTTATCCCCATGGGCTTTATCACCTAAGATATAATATCTCAAATGAGCTAAATGTCTCCGAATCTGATGTGTACGCCCTGTTTCTGGTTTCAGTTCCAATAAGGCATAGCGACTAGTCGGATATCGGCCAGTTGTGTTGAAGGGTATTTCTGCTTCAAGAAGGACTTTGTAAGTCGTTCGAGCTTCCTGCTTTTTGTTAGATCGCTCTGTGGTCAACGGATAATCAATCAGCGCTTCTTTGACTTCGGGAATTCCTCTTACCACAGCCAGATAGGTTTTTTCCACCGTTCGTTCCATAAACTGGTCTTTCATCAAAGGGAGGATTTCTTTTCGCTTAGAAAAAAGTAATACGCCGCTAGTTGGTCGATCCAGTCGGTGCACAGGAGAAACCCACTGCCCAATCTGATCCCGAAGCAGCTGTAGGGCAAAAACAGTTTCTTCCGGAGCAATGGACGTACGATGTACCAATATTCCTGAGGGTTTATTGATGGCAATAAGATTTTCGTCTTCGTAGAGAATTTCGAGCACAATGAATTTAAAATTTTTGAGTTGAAAATTTGAAATAAAAAAAAAGCCCTTATTAGTTTAATTTATATGAGTGTTCGCTTTCTTGCACGTTCCGGAAAAAAGCTAAATCTTGATTTTAAATCGGATCAAATTCCCCCTTTCTCAAAGGGGGTAAGAGCCTGTCCCGAATATCGGGAGGGATTTTAGGTAGCAGATCAGTAGTAAATATGGCAACGTGCAGGATTACGGATACTCATTTTAATTTAAGCTTCCAAACTGAGATGGCCTCGTAAATCGTAATTCATAAATCTCAAATATTAAAATATGGTGCCGGAACCGATGCATTCATCTCCTTGATACCAGGCCACAAACTGACCGGAAGCGATTCCTTTTTGAGCTTGATCGAAAAGCACATAGAGTCCATTTTCCTTTTTGATCAACGTAGCTCCGCTTAGCGGTTGGCGATAGCGAATCCGGGATTGGTAGCGTGCACTTTGACCGGGAGCCAATTTCAAATCTTCCCGAATCCAATGAATTTCCTCATTTTTTACAAAAAGGGCAGTACGAAGCAATCCTGGATGATCTTCACCCATACCTGTATAAATTATATTCGTCTGAGTGTCTGTACTAATGACGAAAAGGGGTTTTCCGGTGCCCCCAACATGCAAACCTTTACGCTGACCTACTGTGAAATAATGAGCACCATTGTGCTCACCAAGTACTTTTCCTTGATCAGGGGTATAATGAATGGGCAAAGCAAAGGAATCCAAAAGATCTTGATCATAGCGCTCAGGCTCAATTCCTGCTGGAATCTGTGCGCGTTGATAGATTTTTAAATCCTCCGGAATTACGATGATATTTCCTTTTTTGGGCTTCAATTGCTGCTGAAGGAATTCTGGAAGCCGAACTTTTCCGATAAAGCAAAGGCCCTGACTGTCTTTTTTGTCTGCGGTAATCAAATCCAACTTTTTAGCAATTTCTCGCACTTCGGGCTTTTGCAAATGACCGATAGGGAAGAGTGCTTTCGCTAATTGACTTTGGTTTAGTTGGCAAAGAAAATAGCTTTGATCCTTGTTGGGATCTGCACCGGCAAGCAATTGGTAAACTGGTTGACGGTCGACTTCTAATTCACCTTTCTGGCAATAGTGGCCTGTAGCCACAAAATCAGCTTTGAGCTTTTCGGCAGCTTTTAAGAAAATATCGAATTTGATTTCTCGGTTGCACAGGATGTCAGGATTGGGCGTTCGCCCAGCTTTGTACTCGGCAAACATGTAATCGACGATACGATCCTTGTATTCTACACTGAGGTCAATAGCTTGGAAAGGGATTCCTAATTTCTCCGCGACTAACATCGCATCGGTGGAATCTTCCATCCAAGGGCAATCGTTGGAGATGGTGACGGATTCATCGTGCCAGTTTTTCATAAACATCCCGATGACTTCATAGCCTTGCTCGAGGAGTAGGTGAGCGGCTACCGAACTGTCAACGCCGCCTGAAAGGCCGACGACAACTCTTTTCTTTGTTTTCATAGCTTGTAATAAGTAATGGATTCAAGGTCCATTAGGTTACAGTTGGGGTCAGAACAGCAATTGAAGTGGATTTGGTTCTTTAAAAGGTGAAATTACTGTTTTGCAAATGAAATTTGAAAGTG
>JBBQDY010000496.1:0-2474 GCA_038320155.1 Cytophagales bacterium | reverse complement strand
ACCTCCTCATAGGCCGCTTGCTCTGCCTGCTTTTTTTCATAGACTTGCCATCCCCAGAATGATCCGATAAGGATAGCTGCCGAAGCTGCCCAACTCATCCAAGAAGGATTCAACTTTCTCACTTTAGCCTTAGGTAATGTGATTTTCGACGGCTCCACTTTTTTGAAATCTGCGAGAATTCCAAAGAGCATTTTCTCTTCTTCGAATCCTTCAGAAGCACGGAGCAATACCTTCAGCTCTTGCTCTTCGGCAAGGCTGGTCTCTGCCTCGTAGTATTTGGCAAGAAGATCTTCTATTCGTTCGTTCATTTGGCTAATTTTTGGTTGATCATCATTTCCCGAATTCGCTTCCTGGCTCGATGAAGATTTACTTTCACTTGATCTAAAGAAATCTCCATATGAGCAGCTATTTCTTCGTAATCCAAACCCTCCACCTCTCGCAATTGGAAAATATCCCGTTGTTTCTCCGGTAATTCTTTCAAAAGCGACATCACCTTTTGAATTGATTCGGTGAAATCTTCTGGCTGTAGTTCATCCTGGATAAATTGATGAGCCCCTTCGAGAGCATCAATTTTGCTATTTTGTCGGAAGTGAGTCAAGACCTCATTTTTGAGACTGAGTACCAGCCAGCCGGAGAGATTCGCATGAGCACTGAGTTCCTTTTGTCGAGTAACCGATTTTTCGAAAACATTCTGAAGTACATCCTCGGCCAATGCCCGATCTTTTACCCAGCTAAAAGCGAGTCGGTAGAGTTTGCCCCGCTGCGGCCAAATATGTGCTTCAAAAAATGTCTTCATTTAAAAGGATAATGCAGGAGAAAATCGAATGTTACAAGATGTTACAAATTTTTTTTACGGGTATCCTCAATGATGCCTATAGCCTTATTTTCTTTGCTTATTGAGACAGAAGACGGAAGACCGAAACGCCCAATTATCACATATCCTCCAATTATATTCTTGGCTCTTCTGCCTATTGGCAATAGCGGATAATCATATTTTTTTATTCAAAAAGGGGGTTTTCGAGAAACTCAAGGGCATTCTCAGAGTTTCCAGTTTGAAGTTACAGGCTTTAAAAGCATAACTATGAAATGTAGATTGATTTTAAATTAATTTTAAAAATAGTATGCATGCAGACTATTTATTAATTTGGGGCAAGATAATTTAAGAAAAAATGGGCGATCGGGAATTAAAAAAGGACATAAAAAAAGCCCCGACCGAAGTCGAGGCTGGTGGTGATAAGTGGACTCGAACCACCGACTCACGGATTTTCAGTCCGATGCTCTACCAACTGAGCTATATCACCGTTTTTTAAGGTGATGCAAAGGTAGGTATTTGGATAGTTGTACCAAATCATTTGAAAAAAATTTATTGACAAAAACTCAAGAAACACGCTAAATCTATCAATATGAGCTTTTTACCACAACTTGCATTTGTGCTTATTTTGGGCGTTGCAGGCTATATTTTAAGCAAAAGGATCAAATTTCTCAGAAGAAATATTCTTTTGGGAAAGGCTGAGACCAGAAATGATCGCTCGGAGGACCGTTGGAAGACCATGGCTTTGGTCGCTTTTGGTCAACAAAAAATGTTTAAACGCATTATCCCTGCACTTCTCCATTTACTGATTTACGTAGGGTTTATAGTCATCAATTTAGAAGTCCTGGAATTCATTCTGGATGGAATAATCGGAACCCACCGTCTCTTCGCACCATTTCTTGGTGGAGTTTATACTGTCGCCATGAACATGTTCGAATTTCTGGCAGTTGCCGTAATTTTCTCCTGTGTGGTATTTCTCACCAGAAGGTACGTGACCAATTTGGAGCGATTTCATAAACCAGAAATGAAGGGCTGGCCAACTCTTGATGCCACTCTTATTTTAGTAATAGAGATTATCCTGATGATGGCAATATTAACCATGAATGCTACTGATCAAATCCTAGCTGAAAGGGGAGCTGAACATTATTTAGCACTGGGAACACTTTTCTTCAGTGGCCTGATCAGACCAATATTTGAAGGGATGTCTGTAGAAGCTTTGATTTTCACAGAGCGATTTGCTTGGTGGTTTCACATTTTCGGGATTCTAGCTTTTGCGGTTTATGTCACGTATTCCAAGCATCTTCATATTTTCTTAGCCTTCCCCAATACTTGGTATTCCAATCTCAAGCCAAAAGGCCAAATGGTTAATATGCCGGAAGTCACCAACGAAGTCAACATGATGCTGGGAATCCCAACAGAAGCTGCGAGCAATCCTCCTGCTGAAATCGGAAGATTTGGAGCTAAAGATGTCAATGACTTATCCTGGATCAATGTAATGAACGCATATTCCTGCACCGAATGTGGAAGATGTACGGCTGAATGTCCAGCAAATCTGACTGGCAAGAAACTGTCTCCGCGCAAAATCATGATGGATGTCCGCGATCGTGCTGAAGAGGTCGGGAAAAGCTTGGATTCAGGTGGTCCTGGATTGGAAGACGGAAAA
>JBBQDY010000495.1:0-2474 GCA_038320155.1 Cytophagales bacterium | reverse complement strand
GAAATTGGCTGATTTGGAATGGGTAGACAAAGGTGGAAGAATGGGGTTCGAAGAAATCCCTGGAACAGAACGAACTGTCCCTTGTGATTTAGCCTTTATTGCAATTGGCTATACCGGCCCGGCACAGAATGGTCTTTTGGAGGCATTCGGCACAGAGTTGATGGAAAATACGCTTCCGAAATCCAAAAATTATCAAAGCACCAATTCCAAAGTTTTCCTTGCTGGAGATATGCGCAGAGGGCAATCTTTGGTTGTATGGGCAATTTCTGAAGGAAGGGAGGCTGCGGTAAAAGTCGATGAGTTCTTGATGGGAACCTCCTATCTGCCACAAAAAGATGAGTCATTTTTCCATGTGGACGAAGAAATTACCAGTGGAGGGTAATACTAAGCTTACTAGTCCTTTTTTAATGACATAAGAAACAGAAAGCCTTCCGCAATTAATGCGAAAGGCTTTCTGCTTTATAATAGCTGATGATGGAAATCTTTTTGTTGAGTAAAAATTTTAACTAGGAACATCCTACTTCTTAATAATAGCCCGACGTCTCATAGCCGATTCCATTATTTCATCAAGTTTCCTTACGCGTTTACTTACTCCACTTTCCAGTCCTTCTACGATTTGTAGCTTAATCCACTTTTCTTGAGTGTCTATGATGGCTAATGGTTTTCTAATGTTTCTCATAATTTATTTTCAGGATCATATTCAATATCGACATTCCAAGATATTATTGACGAAATACTGGCTGGCTCAAGCTGACAAAAGAATCGTTGCAAAAATTGATCAGTCGGAGGTTTTTATCTGGATTCTCCTAAATTTGACTTTTAATCGTTCGACTACCAAGCGCGGCTCAAAAACGGTAAAAGTAAAAGATGGTTCAGATGATGAAAGAAGACTAATTGAACTCACGGCTCGTATCCCATTTGACGACCGATTAAATCAGACAGCCAAAATAGACGATTTGAATTTACGTTTAATTCAAAGCTATTTAAAAGAAGTGATGAGCTCACTGTATGAGGAGAGTACAAAAATGCCATTTTCTGAATTATGCAGACATCTAATGATAGCCAAAGGTTCTGACGAACTTTTACGACCTACAAATGCTGGTTTACTTTTGTTCACTGAACATCCCGAGAAATATTTTTCCGGAGCGGCTATTGAATTGGTGATTCATAAAAATGAAGTTGGGAAAGATTATACCGAAAAAATATTTACTGGTTCTATCATTCAGCAGATTTGGGATGTATTGCAGTATTTCAAATCAACTATTGTAGAAGAATTGGTGGTTAAATCAGCTAAGCAAGCTGAGTCAATACGCTTCTTCAACTATCCCTTTCAAGCCATAGAAGAAGCGGTGGTGAATGCGGTTTATCATAAAAGCTATGAACGAGAAAACCCAGTTGAGATTCAAATACATAAAGATAAAATTGAAATATTGAGTTTTCCTGGTCCTATGCCACCGATTAACCAAGCTATGCTGAAAAAACAAAGAGTAATAGCGCGAGATTATAGAAATCGTAAAATAGGTGGATTTTTAAAAGAACTGAAACTCACGGAAGGCAGAGGGACAGGATTGCCTATTATTCACAAAAGCTTAGCCGAAAACGGTTCGCCTCCACCTGTATTTGAGACAGATGAAAATAATGCTTACTTTTTGTGTATCCTGTCCATTCATCCTTTGACCGACCTTGCTGAAGACAAAAGAGCCAAAGATGGAGCCAAAGATATTGCTATGAATATCAGGTCTTTAAATGATATTGATACTTATCTTAGGCTCTCGGAGAGCCTAAGATGGAACCAAGTTAGAAATCAGGTAATTTCCTATTTGGATGAAACCTTATTGAGCGTGTTGATCTTTTGCACAACACCGAAAACAAGAGAGGAGATTTTTAATCAAATTAGCTTATTTAATAATAGTAAAAATTTTAATAAGCACCTAAAACCCATTATTGAACTCGGTTGGCTGAATTTGACTCTACCCAATAAGCCCACCAGCAAAAATCAAAAATACATTATTGCCGAACACGCCCATAGATTGATAGAGCAACCGACAAGCCAAAGAATTCCAGTAGCGTCTTCAAATATTGCCTCAGTAGGGTATGATGCTATAAAGATGATATTAGAAATTGAATTTCACCACGGAGCTATCTACCAGTATTTTGATGTTCCAGAAAAGGTGTATGAGGAACTTATGAATTCAAGAGCAATCGGAAGTCAATTTATAAATGAGATTAAAGATAAATTTGAATATCAAAAGAAATAAAACTTCCAGATAGTATTTGGAAAAAGCTTTCGGCAAGGAGATTAAATAGGAACAAATAATGGATGAATCCACTCCTGACAATATCAACGTATTTCATTCCCTTTTCAAAGGACGTGAAGATGTGTTTGCCGTTCGTTGGGAGAAAGGGAACAAATCAGGTTATATGCCTGCTTATTTTTATGACCCTTACCGATTTCGGTCACATAAAAGTAATGG
>JBBQDY010000494.1:0-2481 GCA_038320155.1 Cytophagales bacterium | reverse complement strand
TCAAAAAACAAAAGCGTTTTACCTCCACTTTGGGAAGTAAAACGCTTTTAAAAGAATTGGTGGCTTTTTGAAATTTCAAAAGAAATTACGAAGTCCGGTCCCCATCTTGGAAAACCCGGGAGTTATCATTTTTCAGCAGATTCGGCCCTCCCTTCGAATCATCAATGACAATAATGGCTCGTCTTAAATTCTTGATTTTTCCATTTTCCAATGTTCCTGAATAAATCACTCCAAGAACAATCGAATTGGCTCCAATTACTGTCGTACTTTGCCCATAAACTGAAAAGTTGTTTCCAGAACCTGCGATGACTGCCGAATTACTGGTATCGCGCTCCCCGGAAGCTGTTCCCGTGAAACTGACACTAAAACTGGAAGCATTAAAATTGCTGAAGTTAACTGTGTAATTCTGAAATGGCGAATTAGCCGGGGCATCATTGGGGATATTGGATCTAAACAATAAATTCGGACTCATCAGATAAGTGCCTGTAATATCCGGCGGCGTGTCTCCAGTATAGGTCTCTATCCCCAGCCCTCTTACGATTCTGAGAGATTCTTCGGGTATAACCGAATTGATTTTGGATTGAACCCCTTTGGGCTCATCATCATCTTTGCTACATGAAGAAAAAGCAAGTCCGATGCATAAAATGAGAAGGATTGAAAAGTTGTGTTTCATGATTGATTTTGTTTAAGTAGTTTATTCCTCATCGGATCAATCCTAAAAAGTCATCAAAATTTTAAATGGTTTCTGAAAAAAATCTAGACCTAGTCTTATTAACTTTTGAAATGGAAAAAATTAAAACTCCAAGGCTGAACCTAACTCCCGAAGAACGAAAGAAGCTCAGAAATGCGAAAATCAAGATTTCCGAAATTTTGGATTTTGCGCCTGATGAGCTTGCAGTAATTTTAACTGCTAGTCCCGAGCGGGTAAAATTTATTTTTGCATTAGCAGCATTTCAAACAGTCCCTTCGGTCGGAATCAAGTTTGCTGAAGATTTGATCTTTTTGGGCTATTTCTCTTTAGAAGAACTTAAAGAAAAAGATGGTGCAAAATTGCTCGAGGAATATGAGCGAAAGAAAGGCCACTGGACAGATCCCTGTGTGGAAGATCAGTTTCGGTTGATTGTGGATTATGCCAGGAACCACTCAATCTCTAAAAACTGGTGGGATTATACCGAAGAACGGAAAAAGTATAGACTGGAGAATGGCTATCCTTCAGATCGGCCAAAAACTGTATGGCATGAAGTCATTCCCATCAATCGGAAAATCAAAAAATGATTTTAACCGCTCAGTTGACCGTGATTCTCTTTGGAGTTTTCATCATTTCCATTGGGATTTTGATGCTCTTTAATCCTGAAAAAGCCTTGGCTACTCTCCGAAAAGCAGGAAGCACCAACTTTATCAATTACGCAGAAATCACTTTCCGCTTGATTCCTGCCATTGCATTGGTGATTTATGCACCCTATTCCAGATATCCAGAAATTCTCAAGCTCTTCGGTTTGTTTATGATCGCCACTTCGATTGTTCTATATTTTGTGCCTCGAAAATATCACCATGCCTATTCCATGAAATGGGCTGGAATATTGAAACAAATGAATGTTCGATTCATTGCTCCTATCGCTTTTATTTTTGGAGCTGCAATAATTTATTCAGTTACTTAGGATTTGATAGGTTTCAAGCTTTTTGCGCTAAGACTGAGAATTCAAACTGATTAGTTTGGCTCCTACCGCCATTCAAACACTTATTTCACTGATCTCAAAATTGGTAAAATCAGACACTCGCTTTTTTTGTTAATTTATAACTTCACCCAATCCCTACTCATGAATAAGCTAATTATAACGCTGATCCTTACGATTTTTTGGAGTCAACTCTCCGCCCAAGATCGTCTCACAGGCCAGACTTTTACTACTCGCTCTGAAGTCCTCGCTCGCAATGGCATGGCCGCAACCAGCCAACCATTGGCGACTCAAGTAGCCTTGGACATTCTAAAAAAGGGAGGCTCGGCCATGGATGCCGCAATTGCAGCCAATGCGGTGCTAGGCTTGGTTGAACCTGCGAGTTGTGGGATCGGAGGAGATATTTTTGCGATTGTTTGGGATGCGAAAACCGAAAAACTCTACGGCTTCAACGGAAGTGGACGAGCACCCAAGTCACTCAGCATCGACTATTTCATAGATCGAGGGATAACGTATGTCCCTAATGTAGGTCCAATTCCAGTTTCTGTTCCCGGTGCAGTCGATGGTTGGTTTGCCTTGCATGCAAAATTCGGAAAGCTACCGATGGCCACTCTTTTGCAACCTGCAATCGACTATGGAAGAGCGGGCTTTCCGGTTTCAGAAGTGATCGCCTACGAAATGGAAAGCAACTACAGCGGGATGGTGGATTTACCTGGATTTGCGGAGACCTACATGCCTAATGGTCATACACCTAAAAAAGGTGAAGTTTTCAAAAACCCTAACCTCTCAAATACCTATGAGAAAATTG
>JBBQDY010000493.1:0-2506 GCA_038320155.1 Cytophagales bacterium | reverse complement strand
TTTTTTTTTAATCACATAGTACACAGCGCTCACATAGTTTTCCAATCATGGAAAGAGCACCAGAGGTGCGGCATCTTTGTAGAAAAGAATCACACCGCTTTTAGGTTTTGGCCGAAAAGATGCTAATCGGAAAAATGAAGGTTCGCTAAAACGGTTGGATTTTTTTCACCGCAGAGCCGCAGAGATCGCGAAGTTTCGCAGTCTATGCTGTAAGGGCGAAAGATTTTTCGCCCTTACTGAGGTAATGGGATACTGATCCAAAAGCCTAAATAATATTCCTAATTTTGGGCTATGGAATTACAGTACGCACTCGAATTGACCGGAACATTTGTTTTTGCGATCTCTGGGGCGCTTGCAATTCGGGAGCGGGAGCATGATCTTTTTGGTGCTGGATTTACAGGTTTTATCACTGCTATTGGTGGGGGAACGGTCCGTGATATTCTGCTGGACAGTTATCCGTTGGTTTGGATTGGAGACATTTGGTTCTTGTATACCATTCTTTTGGGGATTTTGACCGCCTTTGTTTTCCCAAGTTTTTTGAGTCGGCTTCGCAAAACTTTTTTCCTTTTTGATACGCTGGGAATAGGATTCTTTACAGTGCTTGGAGTGGAAAAAGCTTTGAGCCTGGGTGTCAGACCCGAGATTGCTGCGATTATGGGAATGTTTTCGGCGGTAATGGGAGGCGTGATTCGCGATACTTTGACCAACGAAATCCCGGTTCTTTTCCGCAAGGAAGTCTATGCCTCAGCCTGTTTAGCAGGAGCGATTTTGTATTTGGTGTTGAATTATTATGGCGTTCCCCGAGATTACAATATGCTGATTTCGATGTCTCTGATTATTAGTATTCGTCTGATCTCGATGAAGTATAAGTTGAGCCTGCCCAGACTGGGATAGGAAGTCTGAAAGTTAAAGTGAGAAAGCTGAAACTGAGCCAGTCCTTTGAGGTTTCTCTTTAACCTCCAAGGTCTTATATGAAAGTATTTCGGTCTCCATTGAAAAATCAGAAAGCTGAAGTGAGAAAGCTGAAAATGCGCTAATCCTTTGAGGTTCCCGATGGCAATAGGAAATAAACCTCGGAGGTCTTTTCGATGTATCACATTATTAAAGTCCGTCAAGTATTGTTTTCAAAACCTTCGAGGTCCGAAGGAAGACCTCGAAGGTTAGCCGAACCGCCAGTTCTTTTCGGTGGTAATCTGCGGGAAATTAATCCCTCTTGGATTCCAGCGTTAAATCAAAAATTAGAAAACCCATTTCATCATTTTGATTTTGGTAAAAATACAATTTCCCATTTCGGGTAAAATATGTTGAATATTGAAAGACTAAACTCGATATATCCTCTTCATGGATTAACTGTAAGTTTTCGTCAAAAATAAAAAGGTGCCTGTTTCTTGATGGATTTTCAACTGTTTGATTCTCTTTAACTTTAGTGGCAAGTCGATAATATCTTTGATTTACTTGGTCAAAAACTAGCGGCTGATAATTTATTTCAAGGGACCGCGTTTCCTCAACTTCCATAAATTCACCTGTTTTAGGGAAATTTCCAGGTTTCCTTCGATCGGTTAGTTTAGGATAATTATCCACAAACTTTTGGGTTTTAGTAGAAGGATCAATCACATAGAGGTCAATGCCATCTGCATGATAAACAATGATTTTGTTGTCTAGATGCCCAGCAGAAATTATGCTGCTTATAATTGCTCCGCCATTAATTCTGACTTTTAGATCGTCTCGGTAACTCATTCTATCAAGACTGATTTCATTATAGCTTGAATCCTGAAGATCAACCCAGCCTAGCATTTGCTCTTGCTTCCAAGAACTAGTCAACCCAAAGAGAAAGTTTAAATCTGTAGATAAATTTGCCCAGTTGTAAAACTGTTTCTCCGAGGCTACCTCGAACATATTATCTAGACTAGGGGACTCATACACTAGCTTACCTTTGGGATCGAGCTCAATAAAATTCCTTTGGGTGAAAAAGAATAGATTTTCATTCTCCTTAGGAATGTAATCCATTTGAAGTCTGGTGAGAACTCCCTTAGGCCCCTCGGATTCCAATTGAATCGTTGAGTTATATTTTCCTTCCTCCAAGTCCACCTGATCAATACTATGCATGTACCCGTCATAGAAATACAGGTACTTTTCATCCGGTGAAAGTTTTGCCGCAGGAAGGCCATGTGCTAGATAAAAGAGGTGACCTCCCGCATCGATTCGTAAGGTGTCGACGGTATAGGTTAAGGAGTATTCCAACCTAGAATCATCATCACTTGGACTACAGGCGAAGCCAAGTAAACAGAGAATCCAGAGTGATGATAATTTTGTCATTGGAATGAATTGAAAAGATGCATTTTAAAACCTCTACCTCTTAAAATTTGGCTTCAACCGCACAAATGCCATCTCGTCGTCGATATTTAAGAAGCTGTAAAGCATCCCATCCTTGAAAAAAGGATTGTTTGAATTAGTGAAATTTTCCAATTGCTGTTCTTTGAGCATCTTGAAGTCCTGATCAAAAAAA
>JBBQDY010000492.1:0-2507 GCA_038320155.1 Cytophagales bacterium | reverse complement strand
ATTTAGCCCCTTTTTCCATTTTTAGATCAATTTCCGTAGATAACCTCCATAGCCGCTTTTTCCGAGCTTATCGGCAGCTTCGAGCAATTGCTCTTTTCCGATAAATCCATTGCGGTAAGCAATCTCCTCAATGCATCCGATTTTCAAGCCTTGACGCTCCTCGATTACTTCCACAAATTGACCTGCTTGTAAAAGCGATTGGAATGTCCCAGTATCAAGCCATGCAGTGCCTCGATTCAAAATCGCTACTTGCAGCTTTCCTTGATTCAAGTATTCATTATTGATATCCGTGATTTCCAACTCCCCTCTTGGGCTTGGCTTGATGTTTTTAGCGATTTCCACCACGCTATTATCATAAAAATACAATCCCGGTACCGCATAATTTGATTTTGGGTTTTCGGGCTTTTCTTCAATGCTGATTGCCTTTTGATTTTCATCGAAAGCCACCACACCGTATCGTTCAGGATCATTGACGTGGTAAGCAAAAACTACCCCACCCTCAGGATTGGTATTTTCCAGAAGTGTTTTGTGAAGGCCTGAGCCGTAAAAAATATTATCCCCTAAGACTAAAGCTACCTTGTCTGTGCCGATAAAGTCTGCTCCGATGATAAAGGCTTGAGCCAAACCGTCCGGACTAGGCTGAACCGCGTACTCAAATCGACAACCCACTTGAGAGCCGTCTCCTAAAAGCCGCTGAAAAGCGGATGAATCCTCAGGAGTTGTGATGATTAATATCTCTTTGATTCCCGCCATCATCAATACTGAAAGCGGATAATAGATCATCGGCTTATCGTAAACCGGCATCAATTGCTTGCTGACCGCGAGCGTTAGGGGATAAAGTCTGGTACCAGATCCTCCTGCTAAAACAATTCCTTTCATAACAATTCGATTTTTTCCTAATGAGCTGTAAAACTACAATTCCTAGCAGAGAATAAAAACTGGATTCTGTCCAAGTCCCAAATTGCGGATTCAAGTTTTATATTGCGTCAAAAATTACTTGAGATGAAGTTTAGAAAACCATATATCGCAGTTTTACTTTTCGTAACCTTATTCAGCTGTGCTGATAAGGAATCCATCGTTTTTCAGGATTCAGCCGGAGAAAAATACCGTCCCGATTACCACTTCACGCCCGTTACTGGCTGGATGAATGATCCAAATGGTCTGATTTACTTAGATGGAGAATACCATCTATTTTATCAGTTTTATCCAGATTCTACGGTCTGGGGGCCAATGCATTGGGGACATGCGATCTCCAGGGATTTGGTCAACTGGGAAAATCTACCAATTGCACTGGCGCCTGATTCGCTTGGCTACATCTTCTCGGGAAGCGCAGTTCTCGATTCGGAAAACAGCTCTGGATTAGGTACGAATGCTAATCCTCCCCTAGTCGCAATATTCACTTATCATGACATGGTCGCTGAGCAAAGCGGTGCATTGGATTATCAAAGTCAAGCGATCGCCTATTCTATGGATAAAGGTCGCACTTGGACCAAATACGCCGACAATCCAGTAATCCCAAATCAAGGAATCAAAGATTTTCGAGATCCAAAAGTAAGTCGAGTTACCAATTCGGATGGAACTCAGCAGTGGATCATGACCTTGGCAGTACTTGATCGGATCCAGTTTTATTCCTCCCCTAATTTGATCGATTGGACATTCGAAAGTGAGTTTGGAGTGGGAATCGGTGCTCATGGAGGAGTTTGGGAATGCCCAGATCTTCTTCCTTTTACCAGCCCGGACGGATCTCAAAAATGGGTTTTACTAGTCAGTATCAATCCAGGAGGTCCACAAAAAGGATCTGCCACGCAATATTTTATTGGAAAGTTTGAGGATGGCGTTTTCACCGCAGATGATCAAATGATCCGCTGGATGGATTACGGACCGGATAATTATGCGGGCGTAACTTGGAGTAACCTACCAAAAGAACAAGATCGGACGGTCTTAATCGGTTGGATGAGTAATTGGCTTTATGCGCGAGTAGTCCCAACCGAGACTTGGCGATCAGCGACGACTATTCCTAGAGCACTAAGTTTATTTGAGGTTAGAGGCACCTTGCTTTTGAAAAATAGCCCTGTCGCAGAAATGGAAAATTTAAGGTCCAAATCCTATTCGATTTCCGGTATAGAAAGCGCCCTTCCATCTCAAAGTTCAGAAATCATAGCCAATGTGTCCGAGGACTTTACGATTCAATTAAGCAATGATTTGGGGGAACAAGTACTTATTTCAAAGGGAAATGGCTTAGTAACACTAGACCGATCCAGAGCCGGAAGCAGTAATTTTCACCGTGATTTTGCGGCAGCTTTCAGCGCTCCTATGAGTTGGGAAGCTGAGCAAGTTCGGATTTTTCTCGATGCATCTTCGATCGAATTATTTGTCAACGACGGGGAATTGACGATCACCGCTCTTCTATTCCCAAGCAAACCTTGGAATAAGGTTTCGATCCTTTCTGGGGCAACAGATTTGGAAATATTTGAACTCAAAAAATAGTATCGCAAGCGTGTAGGTTT
>JBBQDY010000491.1:0-2529 GCA_038320155.1 Cytophagales bacterium | reverse complement strand
AAGTCGGCTAAAGCTTGAGCAAAGTCTGGAAAAAATTGCAACAATGGAAACTTCGGGGAAATCAAGTGGCGAGCTGGCGGCGGAGATTGGCCAATGGTTTATCGGTACTCCCTATGTCGCCAAGACGTTGGAGCTTCCCGGAGAGGAGAAACTGGTGATTAATCTAATGGGAGTAGATTGCACCACCTATTTAGAAAGCGTTATCGCGTTGGTTGGCTTGGCGCAAAAAGGTGAGTCGAGTATGGAAGTATTTGAGCAGGAACTGGAATTGATTCGCTACCGCAATGGTAAAAACGAAGGGTATCCTTCCCGCTTGCATTACTTCTCCGATTGGATGTTTGACAATGGAGAAAAGGGGTTCTTTCGAGATATCACAGAAGAAATCGGCGGTGAGAACTACCCGAACCATCCGAGTTTTATGTCGGAGAATCCGAAATTCTACCCGCAACTGACAGATCCAAAAAACCTTGCTGCCATCAAAGAAACTGAAGTCACGATAGCTGATCGCAGTTATTTTTTCATCCCAAAGGAAAAAATCTCAAGTCTGGAAAAATCTATCCAATCTGGGGATATTATTGCGATCACCACGTCCTTGGACAATCTGGACATGGTGCATGTGGGATTTGCTTTTGAGAAAAATGGACGAATTCACCTACTGCATGCAAGTTCAAAAAATGAAGCAGTAGAGATTTCCAAGCTTCCGCTCAGCGAGTATTTGGCTGCCAATAAATCTCAATCGGGAATCATGGTTTCTCGACTTGTAGATACTTCTCAGTAAGGTATAATTTGAAATAAATCCAAATTTAATTTCTATTTGCACCAGCCCAGAAATACTATCCTATCGATTTTAACCATGGTTTTTAATTGATTGTCCCCTGAAAATTTAAAGCTGCTTTACCAAGAATTTTATTCGAATTCAGGATCACGTTGCCTAGTAGTTATAGGCTTTTTTTTCGGGAAAATAAAATAAATAGCTCAATCTCCACCATTGGAGATCACGAGTAATTAGGTCTCTTGATCAACTTTTAGAAATCCCCCAAAAACCCAAGATGCTCTTTTCAAACTTCTCATTCATTATCAGACAGATGCTTGGCAGACTTCTTGGAATTTTATATTCAAAAACCTAAGAAACCATGAAACAAGATATCCAAAAAATTTTAGTTATAGGCGCAAACGGATCTACCGGAAAAATCATCTGTCGACATCTAGGCGAGTCTCCAGGGTACAGACCTGTAGCCATGATTCGGGAAGAATCACAGAAAGAGAATTTTGAAAAACAAGGAATACGAACAGTCATCGGAGACCTAGAAGGTGACTTTGAACATGCCTTTCAAAACATCGACCGGGTGATATTCGCTGCCGGATCAGGAGGATCAACCGGCAAAGAAAAAACTATTGCTGTAGATCAAGAAGGCGCTAAGAAAAGTATTGATTTTGCGAAGAAATACCACTGTCAAAAATTTGTAATGCTTAGTTCGATGGGAGCAGCCAATCCAGATTCAAATTCGGAGATGCATGATTACCTCAAAGCCAAGCAAGAAGCAGATGAATACCTAAAATCCAGTGGGCTGGACTATACAATCATAAGACCGGGCGCACTTACCCATAATCCTGCAACCGGTAGAATCGAAGCCGGAGAATCATTAGATAAAAAGGGGGAAATCTCCAGAGAAAACGTAGCCTTAACATTACTTGATGTGTTGAGTTCTGACGTCGCTGCAAATTCCACTTTCGAAATATTGGATGGTGATAATCCAATTGTAGAAGAAATTACAGCTTTGGATCACGCCATGAAATCAAATTAATTTCAATCTCCTAATTAAGAGCTTCCCTAGTGGAAGCTTTTTTTTTGAAATAAATTGTAAATAAGACTTGACTTTTGTAAAGTCTTATTTACATTTGTAAAGTCAACTTTACATAAACCTTATGGAGACAATGAAATTAGAACGAAACAGAAGAGTAAAAAAATTAGCAATCTGGACTTGGTCTTGGGTAGCTACCTTGGCAATCGCATCCTTTGGACCTGAGTTTATCTGGGATGATCATCCCTTCATGACGCCCTTTGCGATTATCGTCAACTTTGCAAATGGCATCCTGATGATTCTAGCCAATCGAGATCTGTTCAACCATTTCGATGAATTGGAGAAAAAAATTCACCTCGAATCCCTAGCCATCACACTTGGCTTGGCTGTCATTGTTGGATTGACCTATTCACTGCTAGACAAGACGAATGTGATTGGGCAGAATGCTCAAATCAGTATGTTGGTCATGTTCATCGGTATTACTTATCTGACCTCAGTAATCATCAATACACTTCGATATAGATGAAAAATCGAATCAGAGATTTGAGAACAGAAAGAGGAATGACCCAGGAAGACTTGGCTGAAATCATCGGAGTGTCCCGACAAACGATCAATGCGATCGAAAAGGAAAAATTCGATCCCAGCTTGCCGACGGCTTTTCGGTTGGCAAGATTATTTGAGTTGAAGATCGAGGAGTTGTTTAGCTATGAGCAGGGATAAGGAATTT
>JBBQDY010000490.1:0-2539 GCA_038320155.1 Cytophagales bacterium | reverse complement strand
CTCTTCCATTGTCATTTCTTTTCCTTCGAAAATTACTTTGAAGCTTTTCACTTCCGGACTAGGTTTCTGATTCAAATCCGCAAAGAACAATCTGCCTGTTGGAATATCTCCAAACACGAATTTGCCTTCAAGTTGGCCGGCTGGCATAAAGTATCCTCCGATAATGGCAACCGTCTCATCATGCTCTAGCTGAATTATAGGGTATGTAACACCCTTGGCTCCGTCATCTTTTGGCAAAGGATAAAGGCTGCGGAAACTTCCAAAAGGATTGATCATAAATCGTCCCTCTCGGATAGGCCAACCGTAAAATTTCCCCGGTTCGATCAGATTGATTTCTTCAATGCTATGCTGACCGATATCAGTAGCGAATAAATTTCCCTTTTCATCCCAAAAAATTCGATTGGGATTTCGGAAACCATAAGCGAATACTTCTCCAGCATTTCCGGAAATACCGGCAAAAGGATTGATTTTTGGAATACCATAGTTTCCGTTGACACCATCTTTCCCCGCTGGATCAATTCTCAAAATACTACTGTAAACTCCTGCTCCACCGTGGTTGGCAATGTGAGCAAATCGGTTTTCGGCAGTACCTCCATCACCGTAACCAATGTAGAGTAGGCCGAAGTCAGGATCTCCTTTTTTAGAATTGGGATTGAAGGTAAGCTCCTGCATCCCATGAGCCTGGGACGAATTATCTATCCGAAAGATTTCGCGTTCGGTTCCTTTGAAGGTTTTGGCATTTGGATCATCCGCCTTCCATTCAGTCAGCACCCACTGCATGAAAACTTTCAAACTGTCGGTATAGCCGAAATCCGGAGGTAGTGTACCGCCGGGTTCTGTATGGGAAGTATAGAAAATACCATTCTTCCCAAATTCAGGATGAAAGGCAAAACTCCCCAGTCCAGTCGCCCAACCTGGCTTGCTGACCATATCGGGTTTCTGTTGCTTCAGATCTAGGTATAGTTGCGCATTTTGATTAACCAATTCGTAGATCCCGATCCGCTGGTCATTGATCATCATCCGGTTTGTTCCCGGGATTGGCTCCATTTTAGTCATTTTGGCTAAAGCGGGCATAGTGTCCGATGCGGGTAATTGGGCAAAAAACTCCAGCTCAACCCCTAACCCAGAGTCCTGAATTTTTTCAGGGATAAGATTGGAAGTAGTGTCTCCCAAAATCTCAATAGGAAGTGACTCGAACGTATGAAGGTAGCTCAGGATGTTGTCAAGATCCGAATCAGAAAAGTTTGGAAAAGCTGGCATTTCACTCTTATAAATGGATAGAAGTCTCACAGCTCTTTCATCCTTACCAGCAATTAACTCCGAGGGATTTTTGATGAATTTTTTGATCCAGTCTGTTTCTAACTGACGGGTCAATCCACTCAAATTTGGACCAATTGCATTCTCGTTGAAATTATGGCAGGAGGTACAGTTTTGTTCAAAAAGGGTTCTGCCATTTGATATCTGATCAGACGAGGTGGAAATATCCGCTCCAAATTTTTTCCCTTCTTTGGAAGAACAGGCTTCGAAAATAAGGAAGAGTAGCAGGGCAAAAGTGAACCGTGAATTCATGTAAAATCAGATAGAAGCCCAAGATTAAGGGGGAGCATTAGCGGATAATATCCGAATTCTTCTTGGAATTGGGAAACCGACAGAATAAATCGGTCCTTTTGAGAGAATATCTTCAAAGAATAAAAAATTAAAGGGATATATACAGGTCTAGCCTCAGTAAAATAATCATTTAAAATTACGGGTATCCGCATTGATGCCAGTAACCTTATTTTCTTCTCTTATTGGGACCGACGACGGAAGACCGAAACGCCCAATTATCCAATTATGCTTGAATTATATTCTTGCCTATTCTGCCTACTGGCAAAGTAGCGGATAATCAAATTAAAATTTAGCTCAGACAATCAGAATGCCCATTTTCTATGATCCTTTCTAACAAGGGTGAGTCACGCAAGTAATATTAATCGAGCCTTACCTTAATTAAAAAAAGGGAAGCTTTTGACTTCCCTTTATACTCGTAAGATTGATTTTAGCGATTTTTCTTGCTCTCTTTTTTTGCAGCTTTATCAGCTCTTTTTTCTTTCAGTGTTTTGGTAGCCTTAGATTTATCGTCCTTAGGTTTACCTTCTGGTTGTTTTGCCATGAGTTCGGGATTTAATGATTGAGGATAAAATGATCCGTTTTGATCTCCTACGGATTAAAAGAAAGTTAGTAATAAAATCTAGGAAAAAACTTCCTCGCGACTGAAGAATAGAAATAAAAAAAGCCTCCGATCAAAAAATCAGAGGCTTAATTATTCAATCTATCTAATTATTAAAAAGGGTATTTACCCTGCTCAATCATGTAGTCAGCAATTTG
Source organism: Cytophagales bacterium (assembly GCA_038320155.1). Lineage (GTDB taxonomy): Bacteria > Bacteroidota > Bacteroidia > Cytophagales > Cyclobacteriaceae > Algoriphagus. The sequence goes on along the minus strand of JBBQDY010000490.1, from coordinate 175 downwards.
TCTTCTTAGCGTCTTGGTGTCTATCAATTCTGCCTAATTTGAAGGTTTCCAAGCTGGAACCATCAGGTCAAACTCTTACTCCGTTACATTTGTGATGACTCTTTTTTATGCATATCCTCAATCCTACACTTAGCCAAATTTAATACTGATTTGCTTTCTAAAATCCCCCCTACCC
>JBBQDY010000489.1:0-2543 GCA_038320155.1 Cytophagales bacterium | reverse complement strand
CGGTATTCTCCCTGAAGCGCCACCAAGTTTCGATCACGATATTTACCCTCAAATAAGCCCCGTAAAACCTTATTTCCACCAAGTTGTCCCAAAGCGAAAAAAGGAGTCCCTTCAGAATTGAATTGTGCAAATAAGTTTGTGGCCAACACCTGATCTGTTTTAATGGGAAATAGCTTTCGGGCATCTAGTAGTAAATTACTATACATAAAATTCCCACCTAAGTAATCTCCGAATTGTTGAAAGCTACTTTCCAGATAGTTGCCACGAGTGGGATAAAGCTGATCATCCCGCGAATCATAGATCAGCAAAGGTCCCAAACCACTGATCACGCCGCCATCTGTGCCGATAAAATCTCCTGTTTCTAATAAGCCACCTTCGGCCAGTTTAGTAATTTTAAAATTGTCAAAAGAATACCGGAGGCCCAGATAAAAGTTTGGCCTCAGCTGCCTTGCATAGGAAAAACGAAGTCTTGGATACCTCGCATCATAAGCTTCTTGGTTCGATTCTTTGACTTGATTGCCGATTCCGTAGAAAAAATATACATATCGATACCATCCGATCTCACCTAAAAATAAATCCTTATTTTCTCTCGTATAGATTCTCCAACTCGAATAGCTCAATATTTGGTCAAATAAGGAGTAAGCCAGACCTGCTGCCACTTGACTTTCGTAGGTTTCTTGATCTTGACCAAGATTGAAATTTGCGACAGCTCCACCACCGAATACCCAACTCGTCTCAGGAGTATAATAGATCAAGGGTAGTAAAGCGATCGCAAGCTCTGATTTCTCATTATCGCTTTTTTCCTGAGCAGTACTGGTTGACGCAAATGAAAAAATGAGTAAGACTAAAACTAAAATGGAATATTTCACTCCTTAATATACGGCATCCTGAGTTGAGACAGATCTGGTAGAATTTTTTGAAGTCAAATAAATTAGAGACCTCGAAATAATTGTCTTTTACGTTACAAAGCTTTTTCTGGCCTTCATATTGATTGCAAATTCCAGATTTTGGCTCAGGCCAATTTTTTTTTATAAAAAAGAAATATGAAAAACGGAACAATGATTCAATACTTCCATTGGTATTCTCCAGAGGATACCATTTGGAAAGAACTTAAAGAAAATGCGGAATATCTGGGAGATTTGGGGATCACTAGTGTCTGGACTCCTCCGGCATCCAAAGGCGAAATGGGGGGAATGAGTGTTGGCTACGATAGCTATGATCTTTTCGATTTAGGTGAATTTGACCAAAAGGGAAGTGTCCGAACAAAGTATGGCACCAAAGAAGAATTCATTGAGGCAATCAAAGCCCTCCAAGATCGGGGAGTCCAAGTAATCGTAGATCTAGTTCTCAATCACAAAGCTGGTGGAGATGAAAGCGAAATGGTGATGGCCTCACGTTCAAACCCCGAAAATCGCAGGGAACCTCTCTCTGAACCAGAAGAAATAGAAGCCTATACCAAATTTACTTTTCCAGGACGGGGAGATACGTACTCCGATTTTAAATGGGATTTCCATTGTTTTAGTGGAGTGGACTATGACCATAAAAACCAAGATCGGTCGGTTTTCAATCTTCAGACAGAATGGGGAAATAATTGGGAGGAAATGATCGATGATGAAAAAGGAAATTACGACTACTTGATGTATTGCGACATTGAATTTCGTAATCCAGCTGTGAGGGATGAAATCCTCAATTATACAAAATGGCTTCATGACCTCACACTGTTTGATGGTGTAAGGCTGGATGCTGTAAAACACATCACCCCGGAATTCTTCAAAGAATGGTTACATCTTATTCGAGAGTATACCCAAAAGGAAATTTTTGCAGTAGGAGAATATTGGGCGCCTGGCAAATTGGAACTTCTCAAGCGCTATATCGATGCCACTGATGGCTCCATGAGTGTATTTGATTCTGCATTGCACCATCGACTTCATGAGGCTTCCGTTGCAGGAGAGTCTTTCGATTTGAGGACTATTTTTGACGACAGCCTCGTAGCCACACATCCCGACTTGGCAGTGACATTGGTGGATAATCATGACACACAGCCACTTCAAGCACTCGAAGCCCCGGTAGAAAATTGGTTTAAACCACTTGCCTATGCCCTGATTTTGCTCCGCAAAGATGGTTTTCCTTGCGTCTTCTATCCCGATCTATTTGGTGCAAGCTATTGGGACAAAGGGGATGACGATCAGAATTATGAAATTTTTCTCAATAAAGTGGATGAGCTCGAGGCATTATTATATATGCGAAAGGATCATGCTTTTGGAAATCAGCGGGATTATTTCGATGATCCTAATTGTATCGGTTGGACGCGTGAAGGGGATGAAGATCATAGTGGATGTGCTGTTGTGCTAAGCAATAGCGAAGGAGGAAGTATATCGATGGAAATCGGTGCGCGCTATGCCGGGAATCGGCTCAGAGACGCATTAGGCAAAGTTCAAGAAGAAATCACCGTAGATGAAAACGGCTGGGCGACCTTTCATTGTGGACCAGGTTCAGTCTCGGTTTGGCAAGAAGTTATGGAAGGATAATACTTTGATTGGCCT
>JBBQDY010000488.1:0-2555 GCA_038320155.1 Cytophagales bacterium | reverse complement strand
ATTGGTCGGCGACTGATGGATCCTCTGGCTGAGTTGGTCAAGATCGATCCGAAATCCATTGGAGTCGGACAATACCAGCACGATGTGGATCAGAATGCCTTGAAAAATGCGCTGGATGACACCGTGATGTCTGCAGTGAATGGAGTAGGAGTGGAAGTGAATTTGGCCTCCAAGCAATTGCTTACTTATGTGTCTGGCTTAGGGCCAACGTTGGCGCAGAATATTATTGACTTCAGAAATGAAAACGGGCCTTTCAAGAGTCGCGCACAACTGAAAAAAGTACCTCGATTGGGTGATAAAGCCTTTGAGCAAGCAGCTGGATTTTTACGGATTAGCCATGCCAAGCAATTGCTGGATAGATCCGCAGTGCATCCTGAGCGCTATGATTTGGTTGCTCAAATGGCGAAAGATGTCAACGCGTCATTGGAGGAATTGATGAATTCGGAAGAACTCAGAAACCGAATCAATCTGAAAAAATACGTTTCCGAAACAGTTGGATTGCCTACGTTACAGGATATCTTGGCCGAATTGGCTAAGCCGGGCAGAGATCCGAGAGCAAACTTTGAGTTATTTGCTTTTGACGAAGGGGTCAATAGCATGTCAGATTTGAAAGTCGGGATGAAGCTTCCGGGTGTGGTGACAAATATTACGGCCTTTGGAGCTTTTGTGGATGTGGGAGTGCATCAGGATGGCTTGGTTCACTTGAGTCATTTGGCAGATCGATTTATCAAAGATCCAAATGAGGTTGTTTCTGTAAATCAAAAAGTGCACGTGACTGTCATGGAAGTGGATATTCCCCGCAAGCGAGTTGGGCTGAGTATGAAAGCCGATCCTTTTGCGGAGCGAGGGAAAAGTCAGGGAAAACCTGCTGCTGCCAAAGTTCAGAAACCAGACGAGCCCGCCGGTTCCATGGCTGATAAGTTGGCAGCGCTGAAAGGGAAGTTTGGGGGGTGATTTTTAACCGCAGAGGTCGCTGAGGAGGCGCGGAGAAGGCGCAGAGCGAATTGTTTTTAACAACAAAGGGCACAACAACCCTCCAAGGGTTTCAAACCCTTGGAGGTTGGTTCTCTCAATACATCATCCCAAACACCCAGAGCGGCACTTTTTTGCCAAAGCCATGTTCGATTTCGTCTGCGGCGATGAGATAGTTTTCTAGATGATTGACTTGGCTTGTGTCTTTGTTTTTGCCGCCAACTTCAATTACCAGATCATCGACCAGGAAGTCACCAGAATTTGGTAGTCGGATTTCTTTCCTAAGGTTTTTGAGCTGGTTTAGAAGAAATGTCTCCCGGATCGAACCTATTTCTGGGTTTGCCTTCAGTGCATAGGAGAGATTGGTGTTTTCCAAGTAAACCTTGTCGGGCTTTTGCAGCAATGAAATCCCCTTGCCTTCGGCAATCAAGAAATTGAGTAATCTCGCTTTTTCCAATTGCGTGAGCCATTCATAGACCGAATCGCGACTGGTCTCTATTTTACGTGCGATCGAGGACACATTTGGTTTGAAAGGGACAGACTCAGCCATTACCCCAAGCAGTTTTTTGACTTTGTAGGCCGTGCCGGCATTATAATCTGCAATAAATGCCAAATCCGAATCTACTACTGTATTGATGATTTGCTGGAGGACAACTGGAATCGTCTCCGGGTTCGACTCTGTTATGATGGGCAGGTATCCCCGTTTTAAATATTCCTTGAATATAGGGAGCGGTTGAAGTTTTGAAGTGACTTCGCGGGATATTTCAAAATGTGAACTCTGGACTTCACTTAGCGAGAAAGCAGCAAAGTTATGCCCTTGAGTTAAATTTAAATACTCGCGAAATGACATTCCCGGCAATTCATACGTGATCACGCGGCGACTCAAATCGGATTCCCCCCGGTAAATATCCAATGCCGAAGAAGATGAAAACACCACCTTCAAATCTGGAAATGAATCGTAAATGTTTTTGAGTTCACGAGACCAATTTGGGTATTTATGCACTTCGTCGATGAACAAGAATCGACCTCCATTCTGATAAAAAATAGCCGCGGTTTCCACCAAATTATGTGTGTAAAACCAATAGTGATCAGCAGAAAAATAAAGCGCCTCGTTCAATTGCCCCTTATCTCCATACTTGATTCGCTGGAGCATCAGGGTGGTTATGCCCGAACCTCTTGGTCCTTTGATGGCAAGCATCCGCTGATTCCAATTAATTTCAGAAAAGAGATATCGAAAGAAATTGTCATCAATTTGGCTCAATAAATTTTGAAAATTTGAAAATAGAATATCCATTATTGTCGAATCTATTCTGCAAATATAATTAATATATGTCGAATAAAAACGACAAAAATGGAAATAATACTGTTTGCATTGCAAGGTCTATCAAACGCTCATAGCATGCTTTTTCTCAACTAGTGCTAGTCATTCCTCACTTTTAGTATTTATAATTTTGGTATGTATTCCATATTCTAACAGAAAATCATCTTTTTCAACACTTTATGGTCAGATAGTTTAGCTGGCTCCATTATTGGATTTTAATAAATTCAATTAAACGATTTCGATATGAGCGTTACAGTTAGTC
>JBBQDY010000487.1:0-2564 GCA_038320155.1 Cytophagales bacterium | reverse complement strand
GTTTGATGAGGATACTTATATGACTTGGATAGGAAATAATCCTGAGTTCAATACGCCTATTCTTCGGTTCGGCTACAACTCACTTGTCCACCCTGCAAGTAGCTATGACTACCATATGGTCCTCCAGACCAAAACCTTACTTAAACAGCAGGAAATAGTAGGTGGTTACGATTCGTCAGCCTACCAATCAGCAAGAATCTGGGCAAAGGCGGCAGATGATGTCATGGTGCCGATTTCATTGGTGTACAAAATCGATTCTTTTAAGCCAGATGGTTCAAATCCTTTATTACTTTATTCTTACGGGTCTTATGGTTTAAGTTCGGAAGCTTATTTTTCCAGCACCAGACTCAGCTTGCTGGAACGGGGATTTGTATTCGCGATTGCTCATATTCGAGGTGGAGAAGATCTGGGAAGGAATTGGTATGAGGATGGCAAAATGCTTCGCAAACGAAACACTTTTACCGATTTCGTCGCCTGTGCCGAACATTTAATTGCAGAAAAATACACCTCGTCGGCCCACCTCTATGCCTTGGGCGGTAGTGCCGGTGGCTTATTGATGGGTGCCGTCATGAATTTGCGACCTGAATTATTCAATGGAATGATTGCTGCAGTTCCTTTTGTAGATGTGGTGACTACCATGCTGGATGAAAGCATTCCACTGACCACAGGAGAATTTCAAGAATGGGGAAATCCAAAGCATCAGGAATACTACGACTACATGCTTTCCTATTCTCCGTATGATAATGTTACAGCCAAAGCATATCCCAACTTGCTAGTCACCTCTGGCTTGCACGACAGTCAAGTTCAATATTGGGAACCCACAAAATGGGTGGCCAAACTGCGTGAATTAAAGACTGATCAAAATCTTCTTCTACTCCATACCAACATGGACGCGGGACATGGAGGAGCTTCGGGAAGATTCAACGCGTTGAAAGAGTTGGCTTTGGAGTACACTTTCCTGTTTTATTTGGAAGGAAAATGTGATCACCAAATCGAGCAATCCTGATTGATCAGTTGTAGATCCAAGAAGATCGATTTACCCGGGTAATCTGATTTCTATTAATTGAAGAGCTGGAAATTTTCCTACCTTTGAACTCAACCTATTAATACCTCATTGATGAAAATTGCCCTTATCGCCCATGATGGCAAAAAAGCAGATATGGTCCATTTTTTAAGTGGATTCAAAAACCGCTTGCTTCGGGCTGACGTCTCACTCGTCGCCACTGGTACTACTGGATCACATATTGAAAAAGCAGGATTTAAAGTTCAAAAACTTCTTTCTGGACCAATTGGAGGTGATGCGCAAATCGCGGCAATGGCAGCTCAGAAGGAACTGGATTTGGTTATTTTCTTTAGAGACCCGCTAGACAAACACCCACATGAGCCGGATGTGCAAATGCTGATGCGAATTTGTGACGTGCATAATATTCCTTTGGCCACCAACCCTGCTTCGGCGGAACTGATGTTTACAGCCATAACTCAAAACCTATAAATGGAACCTAAAACCATAAAAAAAATTGGCGTATTAACTTCTGGAGGTGATTCTCCGGGGATGAACGCTGCGATCAGAGCGGTGGTCCGCGCAGGATTCTACTACAATCTAGATATGTATGGAATCTACCGTGGCTACGAAGGAATGATCCAAAATGATATCAAAAAGCTCGAATCCAAACATATTACCCACGTATTGGAGCGAGGCGGCACTTTCTTGAAATCTGCACGGAGTGAAGAATTCAGAACTCCTGAGGGACGAAAAAAAGCCTATGATAATTTGAAAAGCCATGGCATTGATGCCTTGGTGGTAATCGGTGGAGATGGTTCATTGACAGGTGCACACCTTTTCTACCAAGAGTATGGAATCCCCGCCATTGGCCTTCCCGGTACGATTGACAACGATCTTTCAGGAACAGATTCTACGATCGGATTTGATACGGCATGTAACACGGCTATCGAAGCGATTGACAAAATCCGTGATACAGCTACCTCTCATGATCGATTATTTTTTGTGGAGGTAATGGGACGAGATGCCGGATTTATTGCGATCAATGCAGGAATTGGAAGTGCTGCAGCAGCTATTTTGATCCCTGAGAAAAAAATGCCCATCGTACAGTTAATCGAAAAATTGAAAGTACGAACCAAGGCCAAGAAATCCTCCAACATCGTAATCGTTGCAGAAGGTGGTAAGAGTGGTGGCGCCGCTGATATAGCTGCTACTGTCAAAAAACATCTTCCCTATTACGATATCAAAGTGACAATTCTAGGTCACCTGCAGCGAGGCGGCGCTCCGAGTTCGTATGATCGATTACTTGCTTCCAAGCTTGGCGTTTCTGCTGTTGAGGGCTTGCTGGCAGGGAAATACGATGTCATGGCCGGCCTGATCAACCACAAAGTAGTCTTCACTCCTATCAAAAAGGCAATTGTCGATGATAAGACTGTGGACGAGGATGATTTTAGAATCGCCAAGATTCTTTCTACTTAATAACTTTAAGAGGAGATCTCTCCTTCCTAGTCGTCGAGATGACATCTCGAAGGTTACCAATAGCCGTGGTCTGTGTCCTCACAGA
>JBBQDY010000486.1:0-2567 GCA_038320155.1 Cytophagales bacterium | reverse complement strand
TTGTTTCGGGCGCTACGGAGGCCATATTTGCGGCAATAACAGCAACTATTCGACCCGGAGATGAAGTAATCGTTCTGGAACCTGCTTATGATTTATATGTTCCAGCGATTACGCTTAGTGGCGGAATCCCGGTTTTTGTATCGCTGAATATGCCTGATTTCGCTGTGGATTGGGAAAAGTTGAAATCAGCAATAACAGAAAAAACAAGGATGATCCTGGTCAACACACCTCATAATCCCGGAGGCTATGTTTGGACGCAGGAGGACATAGATAATTTGGCGGAACTGATTGAATCGAGAGAAATTCTGGTTGTGTCTGATGAAGTCTATGAACATATCACCTTTGATGGGCGGCCACATTTATCATTGATGACCCATCCTGTTTTGCGGGAACGCACTTTTGTCTGCTGTTCTTTTGGGAAGACTTTTCATGTGACGGGTTGGAAAGTGGGCTACTGTTTGGCTCCAAAAAAGCTAACTGTAGAATTCCGGAAAGTCCATCAATTTGTTACCTTTTCAACACCGACGCCGTTCCAATATGCTTTGGCGGATTACATCCTAGATCCGGAAACTTATTTATCCTTACCTAAATTCTATCAAAAGAAGCGCGATCTATTCTGTGAGGGATTAGAAGCTTCAGATTTCAGGTTTACTCCAGCTCAAGGCAGTTTTTTTCAATTAGTTTCCTACGCTCACCTTTCTCAGGAATCAGATATGGGATTAGCAAAGCGGCTGACGACTGATTTCGGAGTGGCTTGTATTCCGATCTCGGTCTTTTTCCAAGATAAAACGGATCATAAAATTCTTCGATTCTGCTTTGCAAAAAATGATTCAGAGTTGTTTGAAGGATTGAATAGGCTGTTGAAGGATCCGATCTTTTAAGGCTAAAATCCTAACCCAATATACAAAGCCTTCCAATTGAGAATTCCGGCAAATTGAATAGCTGATCGCTAAGCGTATGTAGATTAAGTAATTGTAAATTTTTTGATAAAAAGGGAACAGACTTTGGGTATTTATGTTGAGTGATTTGAATTAACCTAATAAAAAAGCAATTTTTGCAGCGCACTTTATACCGATAAACCGATCCTAATGAATTCATACAAAGAACTGATAGAGCAGACTTTCGATTTTCCAACCAAAGAGTTTCATGTAGAGAACAATGAGTTATTCTTTAATAATGTCAACCTAAAAGAGATTATCGATACTTACGGTACTCCTTTGAAGCTGACTTACCTACCTAAAATTTCTGAGAGTATTCAGAACGCAAAAACTTATTTCAATACTGCGATCAAAACTCACGATTATCAGAGCGATTACACCTATTGCTACTGTACGAAATCTTCGCATTTCAGCTTCGTGCTGGATGAGGCCTTGAAAAATGATATTCATATCGAGACTTCTTCGACCTTTGATATTCCTTTGGTGCGAAGCCTTTTTGAAAAAGGAAAAATCACAAAGGACAATTACATCATCTGCAATGGTTTTAAACGGACTCTTTATAAGCAATACATTTCCGAATTGCTCAATGATGGTTTTGTGAATTGTATCCCGATTTTGGATAATATCTCCGAGATCGATTACTATTTGGAGCACGTCAAAGTTCCGTTCCAAGTGGGGATTAGAATTGCCGCGGATGAGGAGCCTAAGTTTGGTTTTTACACTTCCAGGTTGGGGGTTCGATACAATGATATCATTAGTCTTTACGAGGAAAAAATAAAGGATCATCCCTTAGTGAGCTTAAAAATGCTTCACTTTTTTATTAATTCCGGGATTCGTGATACGGCTTATTATTGGTCTGAATTGACTCGCTTTATCCAAAAATATGTGGATTTGAAAAAAATCGCTCCATCACTGGATACGATGGATATCGGTGGTGGTTGGCCAATCAAAACCAATCTGTTTTTCGATTACGATTACCAATACATGGCAGATCAGATCGTGAAAAACATCAAGTGGATGTGTGCTAAAAACAACACTGTAGAACCTCATATTTTCACTGAATTTGGTAGCTATACTGTAGGAGAAAGCGGTGCAGTACTCTATTCGATTTTGGATGAAAAGCTTCAAAATGATAAAGAACTTTGGTACATGATCGATGGATCTTTTATCACTCAATTGCCTGATAGCTGGGGATTAAACCAAAAATACATCATGCTTGCCATTAACAATTGGGATGAGACCTATCATAATATTTCCTTGGGGGGGTTGACATGCGACAGTATGGATTACTACAATTCAGAAGCAAACGAATTCAATATTTATCTTCCAAAAATAGAGGCAGGACGTACGCAATACATCGGATTTTTCCATACCGGTGCTTACCAAGAATCTCTGGGTGGTTACGGCGGAATTCAACATTGCCTTGTTCCAGCGCCAAAGCATATTTTGATTGATCGGGATGAAAATGGAAATGTGACACATCGACTTTTTGCAAAAGATCAAACGCAGGAAAGTATGATGAAAACGCTTGGCTATTGAGATTGAAGAATTTGCTATGATCATGAGTCTGGGTTAAGAAATTAACTCAGACTTTTTTTTTGAGGTTTTTTTACCACAACGCACACAAAG
>JBBQDY010000485.1:0-2567 GCA_038320155.1 Cytophagales bacterium | reverse complement strand
CGAACCATTGCTCACTTGAAAGATTGGGCAAATCGTGGCGGAACGATCATTTCCATGAAGACTGCAAGTCTTTGGCTGAACAAAATAGAGCTTACAAAAGAAAGTCCAGTAGTAATCGAGGGAGAAGCACAAGATCCAAATAATTTGCCTTTTGAGGACCGCAGTGCTTTTGAAGGAGCAAAAGAAGTCGGAGGAAGTATTTATATGGCAAAATTAGATCTGACTCATCCGATCACGTATGGTTACCAGCGGGAGACACTTCCAGTCTATCGAAACTCCAGCATCTTCATCAAGCCAAGTTCAGATAAGTATTTGACGCCGATTCGTTATACAGCTGATCCTTATTTAGGAGGTTATATTTCAAAACCTAATCTGGAAAAGTTGAAGCAAAGTGCCAGTGTACTGATTTCAAAAACAGGCCAAGGCAGAGTGATCCATTTCTTCGATAGCCCAAATTTCCGCGGCACTTGGTTCGGAACCAACAAGCTGTTTTTGAATGCTTTGTTCTTTGGAGACAAAATGGATTGACAGTTAAGGATGGATTAATCTCTTTATTTATGGATTAAAAATAAAAAAACCGATAAGGAGACTTATCGGTTTTTTAATGAATTTGATTTCATCCTCATCTAAAGGAATGCCTAAACTGCCTACTGCCAACTGGATCCTGCAAACTGCAAACTGCCAACTGCCAACTGAAAAACTGTCTTACCTCTTATAAGTCAAAGTAATCTTACCGGCGATATTCCCCAGCGGACTTTCCATTGCCACCTCGTTTGAGGTAATCAATTGAGTATCCGAGACGGACAAAATATCATATACTACCTCTTTTTTATCATTCTCATTTATCATGAACAGTTGATCTTTTTTCACTTCCCAAGTTCCTTTTCCATTCATCATATCTTCTGGGCTAGTGATGATGAAAGTACCAGTCTCTTCAAGGATCAATTTGCCATCAATGTGTAAACCTTTCCCACCTTCGACCATTGCAGCCAGATTAGGTCCTTCGGTTTGATCAAATTTAAAATCAGTTCCTGACCAAGTGCCTATAAGCATTTCTTCTGTGCTTTTTCCGCAAGAGAAAAGCATAGTGGCAGTTAGCGCAATAAAGAATAGATTTTTCAACGGGATGAGTATTCGATTTTTCATAGTATCAGTATTAGTTTCGAAAGATAAAAAAAAATTTCATGTGAAACCGCCCAAAAATTGCTGGAATAGTTGTTGGGAACAAGCCTTAGACATAAAAGAAATAAAGCTTCCAATACAATTTGAGGCAATTTTCATGGAAATTCCCATCCAATACCTAACTTAATCAAATGGATAAAATTAGATTATGGCTGATTTCTAAGTATCAGCTTATTATTTCGAGCATCGCTTTTATACCAGCTATAATCAGCATCTTCTTTTTGATATGCGCAGCACTTTTACTTCTTTTTGATTTTTCTGAAGCGGGTCGAGATATTAAATCAGAAGTCCCTTGGCTGAATATTAAAGACCCCTCTACCGCCAGAAGTATTCTTTCCTCCATAGCGGGAGGAGTGATGTCGCTTACCGTATTTAGCTTTACAATGGTCATGATTGTCCTCAATCAGGCGGCTTCTCAGATGAGTAATCGCGTTTTGGATAAATTGATTGGAAACCGATTTCAACAGGTTGTACTTGGAATTTATATAGGAACGATCATCTATACCTTTTTCCTATTGAGTACGATTCGAGATAACGGATCCTCTTTTCAGATCCCTTCACTCAGCATTTTTATACTGACTCTAATCACGGTACTTGATATTTTTATTTTCATCTATTTCCTTCATTTCATCACCCAATCAGTCAAATATGATGTGATCGTCGGCCGAATCAATTCAGCTACCTTCCATGGCATGAGAGATTTCTGCACTTCTAATACTGAAGTAAGTCAACAATCGGGATTTGCTTCATTATCAATGATCCGAGCTTCCAATTCTGGAATTTTCGAAGGTTTTGATACAAAAGAAATATTGGATTTCTGCGAAGAAAATGAATGCAGTATTTTAGCCATATATCCCATGGGCACTTTTATAATTAGGGGCCAGCCTATTCTAAAATGTAGTCGATCGCTAGAGGATGATCAGGTAGAAAAAGCATTGCAGGGAGTTTCCCTCAATCAGCAAGAATCAGTACAAAGCAACTATGAATATGGTTTAAGACAACTTTCGGAAATCGCTCTAAGAGCGCTCAGCCCAGGGATCAACGATCCGGGAACAGCTATCATAAGTCTAAGAGCTATAATCGATTTACTGGGATATCGAGCACTTCACTATCCTCTTTCCACCCTTACTCGTGAAGAAAATCCCTATATGGTTTACCTAAACGAGCTAAGTTTTGATGAATTATTTGAACGGACTATCTACCCTATTTGGGACTATGGAAGTGAGGATCGGATGCTAAGGCATGAATTCAAACTCTTACTTGAACAACTCTCCCTGATTCTTGCCTCTCCTCCTTTGGTCAAGCTTTTGAAATTAGTGGAAAAGAGAATCAAGCAGGAATAGCTCATTCTAAATATACTTGGCTGCCGAAGCAAAAGTCAAAAT
>JBBQDY010000484.1:0-2575 GCA_038320155.1 Cytophagales bacterium | reverse complement strand
TTTGCAGTATCCGTCCCTTCGAAGCGTTCCGCGAAGCATGGTCGGAATATTTTCCAGTCCATATATTTTACGATAGCCGAGCGAATCCCGATTTGGATAGCCTTCAAATTCCCCCAATCCTTCAAAACTGATTGTCTCCAGACGTTTGAATAATTGGTGGTAAGGGACAAATTTCAAATCTCCTTTTTCAATATACCTAGAGGTACCTTGTCCGGCCAGAACCACATTTCTGGGATTCCAGGTGAATTTATATTTCCAAGGATTATCCTCGCTTTCAGGCGCCAGTAGCCCACCGCAATAAGATTTGAAGGATATGATTTCTTCTCCTTTTTCTTTAATCTGATCAATAAGTTGCATGGCAGACATGTGGTCGATTCCCGGGTCTAATCCACATTCATTCAAGAAAAACAATCCCTTCGCTTCTACTTCTTGCTTGAGATTTTTCATCTCTTCCGATTCATAGGATGCCGAGAAAAAATGCTTTCCAAACTTCACACAGTCACCTGCAACCAGCGGGTGCATAAACGCGGGCAACATGGACACCACTACATCTGCTGACGAAATTAAGGCTTCCCTTGAGGCGGTGTTTTCGATGTCTAAAGCTTCAGCTTTTGTATTCGGTTTCCCTTTGAGTTTTTCTTGAGCAATGGCCAGATCTAGATCTGCCAAGATCAAGTTTCTCGTTCCACTCTGACAGGAGTCTGCCAAATAATCAATAAGGTAGGTGGCGGATTTCCCGCCTCCGAGGATTAAAATCGTCTTCATAGGCTGCAATTCTCTGACTAAAATGAAAAATATATCTTCAGGGAAAAAATTGGTGAAGCTTAAATTAAGGAACATTTTACTACTTTGGGCGTTTGCTCAAGCACATCAAAATAGAATCATGTCTGAAAAAATCACGCTTCCTGCTGAGATAGAGCTTGTTGAATTTGAAGCCTTATCTCTAGTTGAGCAGACAGTTTTAGCAAAAGCTAAATCGGTCAGTGAAAATTCGTATTCGCCCTATTCTAATTTTCAAGTAGGCGCCGCCGTCGCACTCGAAAATGGAGAGATATTACAATCAAGTAATCAGGAAAATGTAAGCTACCCAGTAGGAGTTTGCGCCGAGCGCTTGGTACTGGGTTATGCAGGAGCAAATTTTCCAACCCAATTCCCGAGTATTATTGGTATCGTCGCAAAGCGTAAGGGGGAGGAGTCTTGGGCATCAGTAAGCCCTTGTGGAATGTGTCTTCAGGGAATCAACGAAGTAGAAATGCGCTTTGGAAAGATGATGACAATTTTGATTTTGCGTTCAGATGGACAGGTATTTCGGGTTCAGGGAGTCAAAAATTTGCTTCCGTTAAAACTAGATGATTTAATCAGCTAGCCTTGAAAAAACGAATTCAATTTACCTACGAGGCAAACTATTCTATTTCCCACGATCCTACTTTTGAGGAAAAAGAGATTTGGCTAGTCTTACATGGCTATGGCCAATTGGCGGAATATTTTATTCGAAAATTTCAAGCTTTCGATTCACCCTCTCGGCTTTTCGTAGCTCCGGAAGGAACCAATTATACTTATTTGGATGGCCTAATAGGGAGAGTTGGGGCGAATTGGATGACCCGACATGAGCGCGAGACTGCTATTGCAAATAACCATCGCTATTTGGATAGCCTGATGGAAGAATTGCTAGCTGGATATCAGGTGAAACCCATTATGAATGTTCTCGGATTCTCCCAAGGAGCTGCCACGGCTACTAGATGGGCGAGCAATTGGTCTGGGGAAGTCAAACAATTGGTACTATGGGCAGGTGGATTTGCCGAGGATTTGAAATTGGAAAGCGCAGGAGCTAAATTTTCCGCTACTGAACTGATCATGGTGCTAGGAAATCAGGATGATTTGATCCTGCCGGAAAGTATTAAAAAACAGGAAGAACTCATCAAACGACTGGGTATTCCGGTCAAAAAATATTTTTTCGAGGGAGGCCATGAACTAGATCAAGAATTGCTTGGTAAAATTTTTCTTTCTAATGAGTAAATCCTCTTATATTGTCGTATCAATTGTATAACCCAGACCTAACAAGTACATATTTAATTTTTCCGTAACTCTTTAAAATACGAATGCTTTCGCTTACAGAAAAAGAGGTTGAGCAACTTGCTCACCAACTCATGAAAGGAAATATTTGCTTTTATCAGATTGATAAAAAGAAAATCTTTCAGATGCCAGATGATGAAGATTACTTCAACTACGATCTTACTCCAGACGAGGAAGATATTCTGGATGCAATTGAAGAAAATCCTGACAATTATATTGAATTCACCAAAATGGAGCCTGCACAAGAGCATCAGATGATGCAGGATTTTGTGGATCGAAAAGTGAAGGAACGTGCGCTGGCCGAAGACTTGGTCAATGTGCTGAGCAAGCCAAAACCAATCACAGGTTTTAAATTCCAGATTGAAGAGTCAAAGTATAAAAGCGACTGGATCGAATTTAGAACTTGGAAATATCAAGACTGGGTAAAGGAGCAAGTGGATAGCTTCAACTATACCGAAGATTAATGTAAACCGCCTTTGTGCGGTTTTTTTTAGGGCTCAAG
>JBBQDY010000483.1:0-2581 GCA_038320155.1 Cytophagales bacterium | reverse complement strand
CGCTATTGGATAAGGGGCAAATCATGCAGGTCGAGCCTGGAAAGATCCTGATGGAACCAGGTCAATTCGTGAAGATGGTACCAATTGTATTAGAAGGTGCCATCAAAATTTTAAGAATGGATGAAGAGGGGAAAGAGCTTTTTCTATATTACCTAGTCCCCGGTGAAACTTGCGCCCTTTCTTTAACATGTTGCTCGGCGAGTAAGCCATCGGAGATAAAAGCTGTGGTGGAGGTGCAAACTACCTTGATGGGAATTCCGATCTTGGTGCATGAGCAATTCTCAGAGGAGTTTAAACAATGGAAAGATTTTGTAGCTAATACTTACCAAGGGAGATTTAATGAACTGCTCATGGTTTTAGATGCCGTGGCATTTAAGCGAATGGATGAGCGCCTGATGGGTTACATTGTCACGAAAATGAAACAATTTAAATCCAACGAATTGCATACTACTCACCAAGAAATAGCAAATGAATTAGGCACTTCCCGTGAGGTAGTTTCTCGATTATTGAAGCAACTGGAGAAGAAAAAGTGGATCGAACTCGGAAGAAATGTGATTTATATCCGAGATGATTTCGAGGAATTGATTGCTCGTTAAATCAATTCATGACCAAAATTGGAACTGTACTTTGATAGGCTATGGCTAAAGAGTGACTACTTTCTTGAAATTCCTCCCAGAAGCTCTTGTGCTGGTGGCACATTATTAAAATAGTGTTGCGATTTGTTTCACAAAAAGAGTTGATGCCTTCATTGGTTGAATTGGAAATCAAACTGATCACTTTGGACGCATCAAGCTCGAAATGATTCTTCAAATAAGTCATAAGGCCAAGTCCGGCTAATTCGTCTTTAAATTCATTTTCAGCGCTCACATGCAAAAATTCAATATCCAACTCCCAATTACGCTTGAAGATTATAATTTGATCAAGTAGTGATTTTTCATGATTGGAATATTGAATTGCAAGCGTAAGTTTTTTTACCTCAGTCAAACTGGCTTCAGAAGGTACGATTAAGACTGGTGTAGTTGTTTCTTTCAACAGATTGATCGTGGTGCTACCTACTACTAGTTTTTTTAATCCACTTGCCCCGGAAGTACCAATAACAATCACATTCGCCTTGTTTTCAGATGCTATCCGGGCGATGGAAATCGATGCCGTACCACCTTCAATTATTTTTTGAAATTTCAGATGATCAGCATGATACTTTTCCTCAAGATCATTCATTAATTTATTGGCGTCCTTATGCAGAGAATCGAGTGCCAGTGCAGCCTGTGACGCAAAATCATACGCCAGCTCTACGATATGGACCAAAATAATTGTTGCTTTTTGATTGCGGTTTAGACCTATTGCTAGCTCCAAGGCTTTGATGGAATTTTCCGAAAAGTCAACTGGAATAAGGATTTTCATGATCTTGAGGTTTAGTTAGGTTAATTTACGAGTTCGGAAACCCAATTAAAATGATTAAAATCAGTAGAACCGAGATTTAATATAGGGGAAATATTGAACCTTCGAATATCAATTTGAATGGAATTGAAAAAGTAGCGTGTAACAAAAGTCACCTTTTTCAACAGTAGCACTGGCTACTTTTGTGGTTATAATTCTAAAAAAAAATAATGGATAGTATTATTCTAATTGGTTATGCAGCTGCAATAGTTATAGGAGTCAGTTTGGGTTTGATTGGTGGTGGAGGTTCCATTCTGACAGTTCCAGTCTTGGTTTATATTTTAGGTATCGAACCGGTTTTAGCTACTGCTTATTCACTTTTCGTGGTGGGAAGCACTTCATTGGTAGGTTCGTTTACCTACATGCGAAAGAACTTGGTAGATTACTGCACCGCACTTGTTTTCGCTATTCCTTCTTTTATCGCTGTTTTTTTGACTCGAAAATTTCTTGTTCCTGCCTTGCCTGATCCCATTTTCTCGATTGGTGAAATGGGCATTTCAAAAAATATCGCAATCATGATCTTTTTTGCTTTGATCATGCTTGCAGCTTCTTATTCCATGATTAAAGGAAAAAAGGAAAATGGTAATGATGCAGATTCCAAAGTTAAATTCAATATCCCATTAATAGCAGTGGAGGGCGCTGTTGTGGGTTTGATTACAGGTATAGTAGGAGCTGGTGGAGGATTTTTGATTATTCCTGCCTTAGTCTTGCTCGCCAGATTACCTATGAAAATGGCAGTTGGTACCTCACTATTGATCATTGCAGCAAAATCGTTAATCGGATTTTTGGGCGATTTAGGAAATCAGGAGATTGATTGGAAGCTACTTTTAATATTCACTTCGCTATCCATTGTCGGGATTATTATTGGAAGTGCACTTTCTAAAAAGATAAATGAAATGGCCTTGAAGCAAGGATTTGGATGGTTTGTGCTTGCGATGGGACTTTACATCATTATCAAAGAGTTGACAGCACTTTAAAAATAGATGAAAAACTACATTCAGATTATAGCAGACGGGTACTTTGGATATTGGGATTACCTCAAGAATGAAATTCTGTACCCTTCTTGGCACAATTACTTTTATTGGCTGATCGGACTATCTATCCTGGTTTGGAGCTTGGAATTGATTTTTCCTTGGAGAAAAAG
>JBBQDY010000482.1:0-2583 GCA_038320155.1 Cytophagales bacterium | reverse complement strand
TATGAAGTATCATCCGATGAGCTGGCAATTCCTCAAAAAGGAGCTGACTGGGAGGATGGTGGACTTTGGTTAAGAATGCACCGTCATACTTGGCAGCCATCTGATGAGGCATTCAACAACTCTTGGAATTATTGCTATACTGCTATCGGTGAGATCAATAACTTGATTATTTCCTATCCAGATGTTCCAGCTTTGACTTCCGAATTGAAAGTGTTAAGAGCTTTGGTTTACTTGTGGTTGATTGATAGCTTCGGTAATGTTCCGATTGTAACCGAAGAGTCTACCGGTGGAAACCCTACAAATAACTCTCGTCAAGAGGTGTTTGATTTCATCGAAAAATCCATAAAAGAAAACATTGCTACGCTTCCAAAGACTGACACGAAAACCACGTTGAACTATTACAGTGCCCAAGCGATCTTGGCAAAACTGTATCTTAATGCTCAGATCTATACTGGTACTTCCAAGTGGGCAGAAGCGGAAACAGCGGCTAATGAAGTAATTTCTGGTCCATATTCCTTGACCTCAAACTTCTTTGCAAACTTTGCAACCAGAAACGGTGGATCTACAGAAAATATCCTGACCCTACCTTATGATGAAAATAATGCTGGTGGATTTAACTTGGTACAAATGACACTTCATTACCTAAGCCAGAATACGTTTAACCTACAGGCGCAGCCATGGAACGGTTATGCTTCTTTGGAGGAATTCTACAACAGCTATGGCGACAATGATGTAAGAAAAGGTTCTTTCATCCAAGGACCACAGTTTGCAGCAGATGGTACCAGATTGAACGATATCTCTGCAGAGCCAACTGATCCTGATGGACCGCCTTTAACCTTTACACCGAAAATCAACCAATTGGCACCAAATGCCTTTAGACAAGCAGGCGTACGTGTTGGTAAATTTGAATATGCTACGGGTACAGGTCCTAATTTGAGCAATGATTATCCATTGTTTAGATTGGGTGATATCATCCTGGTAAAAGCAGAGGCAGCATTCCGTCAGGGTAAAACTGCGATAGCGCTTACAAGCATTAATCAAATACGGACAAGAGCAGGTCTTGCTCCACTTGCAGCTATCACTTTGGATGATCTCTACAAAGAAAGAGGTTTTGAAATGTTTGCTGAAGCTTCCCGTAGAACTGACCAGATCAGATTCGGTAAGTGGAATCAGCCATGGTGGGAAAAAGGAGCTTCTCAGCCGTTCAGAGCTTTATTCCCAATTCCATTGCAGCAAATCAATGCCAACCCTAGCCTGAAACAAAACCCAGGTTATTAATTGAATCAAATCACCCTTTGGAAAGGAAGTGTACATTTGTGCACTTCCTTTTTTTTACAATACCCATGAAGAAGCTTAAAAATCCTGTTTTACTGATTTTCATTCTTCTGCTTGCCTGCAAACAGGAATCACAAAATCCCTCCAACTTATTCCAGCTCCTTTCTTCGGAAGAAACCGGGATTGATTTCAGAAACGAGCTGAGCTATACGGAGCAAGTAAACCCTTATACGTTTCGAAATTTTTACAACGGTGCCGGCGTCGCACTTGGAGACATTAATAATGATGGCCTGATTGATATTTTTTTTGCAGGAAATCAAACGTCAAACAAGCTTTTCCTAAATCAGGGAAATTTAAAATTCACAGATATTACCCAGGAAGCTGGCCTTACCTCAACTGGCAGCTGGTCTACGGGAGTCAGCATGGCCGACATAAATAATGATGGCTTACTCGATATTTTTGTTTGTAAATCCGGGCCATTAGGAGGTGAAAAAAGGCATAATGAGCTTTTCATCAATAAGGGATACGCTACTTTTTCGGAAGAATCCGAAGCTTATGGCGTGGCCGATATCGGACTCTCACAGCATGCGGTATTTTTTGACTTTGACAAAGACGGAGATCTTGACATGTATCTCCTGTCTAATTCAGGCCGATCAGTTGGCATCTATGATCTTCGAGTAGGGCAACGCGAAGAACGAGATCCTGAAGGCGGAAATAAACTCTACCGAAATGATGGCGATCACTTTACAGATGTCAGCGAAGCCGCTGGAATTTACGGTAGTGCCATTGGGTATGGATTAGGTGTCACCGTGGCGGACTTGAATGAGGATTCTTGGCCTGACTTATACGTTTCCAATGATTTTTTCGAACGCGATTACCTCTACTTGAATAATCAGGATGGCACTTTTTCGGAAGTTCTCTCGGAGATCCTACCCGAAATAAGCCTGGGATCAATGGGAGCGGATATCTCGGATCTAGACAATGACACCCGTCCGGATATTTTCGTCACCGAGATGCTTCCGGCATCGATGGAGCGAGTCAAGACCAAAACCCCTTTTGAGGATTGGGACAAAGCTCAGGCAAATAGCAAAGCTGGCTATCACCACCAATTTACCAGAAACACACTTCAGCGAAATTTGGGATTCAGACCAGGAACCAATCTGCCCATTTTTGCAGAAGTATCTAGACAAGCCAAAGTCCATGCGACCGATTGGAGCTGGGGAGCATTGATCTTTGATGCGGATAATGACGGCCTGAAGGACATCTTTGTCGCTAATGGAATCGTGAAAGATTTGACTGATTTCGATT
>JBBQDY010000481.1:0-2586 GCA_038320155.1 Cytophagales bacterium | reverse complement strand
ATTGGAAAAGTCATCAAGCAAGGGAAGTTATTGATTCAATAATCTTCGGACTTGAACCCCAATTTTGTATCAGATAATTTAATCTGTTTTCGAGAGAAAAACTGAAATCTCTCAGCATCTGATTCCGGTTTTCGAAGTCGTAATTCAAAAAATTTTTTTGAGATTCCAACCTTTTAGCCTCAATTGACCTCTTCCTTTTATAACCGCAACAAATGAGTCTTATTCAAATCAATCAGGAATTAATCGAAAAGGTCATCGCAAATGATCGAAAAGCGCAATTCCAGTTGTTTGAATTGACGAAGCGATTGGTGTATTCTTTGGCTTTCCGAATTTTGAATGACGAGGAAGAGGCACAGGATATTCTGCAGGACACCTATGTTGAGGTTTTTCAGAATCTCAAAAAACTAACACATCATGAGGCCTTGATTGGTTGGATGAAAGCGATCACGATTCGAAAAGCAATTAAAAAAAGTAAGAAGAAAATTTACTTCGAACCACTCGAACAAGCAGATCAAGAAGCCGGAGAAGAATTGAATTCATGGTTTGATGTAGAGCTTTTGGATCAGGCAATTCGGAGTTTGCCTACAGGTGCTCGGACAGTTTTTATGCTCGTTGCAGTCGAAGGCTATCCTCATCAGGAATGCAGTAAGCTACTCGGGATCAGCGAGAGCACTTCCAAGTCTCAATTGAACTACGCAAAAAGGCTATTGAAGAAAAGGCTTAATACACTTCTCCAAGCATGAAAAGTCTACCAAACGATCACTCGCCGAAGGAAGATAGCTGGCAGAAGATTCTTGCCAAAATGAGCTTCGAAAGCCAACTAGAGCGGCACATTCCAACTCTTCCCATGTTTGAGCCGAACGAAAAAAGCTGGGCTGGTATTACCGAAAAACTGGATGAGAAAAAGAAAGTAGTACTCTGGCCCTACTTTAGTCTTGCCGCTGCATTGATTGGGGGAATTTTGGTTGCCACCGTCATTTTCAATTCTGAGAATGTGATTTTGGATGATATCTCAATCCAGAATGAATTGACCACAATTAGAGACTTAGAGATCCCAGTTGAAATAATTACACCAGCAATAGAAGCTCCCGAGAAATCTGTTCCATCAGAAGTCAAAATTTTAAAAACAACAGAGCTTCAAAAACAGAATGAAGAAGTTCCGCAAGCCTCGATCGAAGTTCCCGAATCGGAATTGATCGCTTTAGAATCGGAACTGATAATTCCGGAGAAAATTAAGCCAACCTTAGATTCGGCACCACAGTCGGACCCAAAAACCCTCCACGAAGTGACGATTTCATGGGGGCTAAAACCAGCCAAATTTCAAGTTAAAACTGGTTTTGGGAAGCAAGATCCAAGATCCAGTATTTCGGAACAAACCGGAAGTATCATTCAGGTCAGACGAATCCGGATCGGTCAAAAAAATTAAAAAACCATCTTAAATTTTATCAAAATGAAAAGAACTACACTTCTCACTGGCATCGCTATGCTTATTTCCCTTGGCAGTTTTGCGCAGGAAATTGAAAATAAACTGTCGAAAAATCATCAGGAATGGGCTGATCGATCATGGCCTGTTACCGATACGTTGGTTTTTGGCCTCCCAAACGAAGGCAAACTTTTCATTATGTTTAATCACGATGAATTTAGTGTTGAAGAGCTACAAGAGGAGTTTAAGCCTTTGATGCAAAAAGCCACAGAATTTCCAGATTTCACAACGCTTTATTATCGTGTTTGCAATAATTTTTCTCAAACATCAGTAAAATCAGTTAAAAACGAAATCGAAAAAAAATATGTGAAATGGATGAATTCAATTGAATTGAATTTCCCAATTGGATTAGATTTCACGGCTGGAAAATTCACGCCAGAAGTAGGGTTCCAAATTGCTCTTAGCCGCCCTGGTTTCCAGATAGGGGGATCATTGACCAATACAGTATATTTCCCAGAGACTTTAAATTCCGAAATGTCAGTGAATAGCAACTGGTTTATCAATGCTGAATATTCATGGAAACCCGGCAGCCTTTATGCAAATAATCATCAAACGATCCAGATTGGGTACTTACTCAATGATTCTAAAAGCAAGTTGTTTGAAGGGACTACTATGAGAGCTACATATAATCAGACCTTAAGTAGGTATCTCAGTATACAAGGTGGTTTTATTGGTACCAAGAATATGAAAATCTTTTTTCCAGTCATTGGCTTTCGCATTAGATTTTAAAAAAAAATAGCCGGCTCATCACCGGCTAATTTTTCTTGACTCTTAGGTCAAAAACCTCGACCCTAACTTCTCCCTTTCTTTTTTCTTGGCTCTTAGGTCATGATACTAATATCTTGATACTAGATACTTTAGTCTGATCTCTGGGCTCTTGGTTCTCAAATCTTGATACTTGTACCTTGTACTATCTGATACGATCCACCGATCTTACCAGTGCTTCGTCTTTTCGGATAAAACGATTCGCCAGCATATTGCAAACCATCGCTACTAAAATTGCCCAGAAACCAACTTGGTAACTCCCCGCTTCAGGGGCATTAATGGCGGAATTTATTCCATTTGTAGTCAAAAACACTGCTACCACTAAACCTACCATCATC